>JAZSJL010000144.1:0-3193 GCA_045534355.1 Acutalibacteraceae bacterium | reverse complement strand
CCTGCTATCGGTGACAAAGAGCCTGAAATAACTATAACTCTCTCCCAAAAGGATATGTTTGACAAGGTTGTTATGCAGGAGCTTATTGAAAAGGGTCAGCACGTAGAAAGCTATGAGCTTTATGTTGACGAGGGTGATGGTCAGTTTAAGAAAATTGCTAATGGTGGCATCATCGGTTACAAAAGGATACATAAAATCACACCTACAGAGGCGAAGAGAATTAAGATTAAAATTACCTCATATCGTGGCGAGCTTGAGTTAAGCTCTGTTGTTATGTATTGATATGAAAAAAATTGCTGTTTACGGAGGGTCTTTTGACCCACCACACAAGGGTCACAGGCTCCTTGCAGAAAATCTTGCAAAATTTTGTGGTGCAGATAAGGTGCTTGTGATTCCTACGGCTATGTCGCCATTTAAAAGCAGTAGTGGTGCAACTCCAAAGGATAGGCTGGAGATGTGTAAGCTTGCATTTTCAGGTGAGCTTTTTGAAATTTGCGATATAGAAATTAAACGAGGCGGCAAAAGCTACACCATAGATACAGTAAGTCAGGTAAAGGAGTTGTATCCCGATAGCGAGCTGTATCTTTTTATGGGAGACGATATGCTTTTGTCCTTTGAACACTGGTATAAGTATGAGGAGATTCTTAAGCTTTGCACGTTGGTGGCTGCTTGCAGGTCTCGTGATACTGAAAAGCTTGGGCAAATGCAGGAATATGCTAAGACCTTGCCTTGTGGAGAGGAAAAGGTTGTGCTTTGCGCCTGCGAGCCCTTTGAGGTTTCTTCTACTCAAATCAGGGTAGGTCTGAAAACAGGAGAGAGCTTCGGTATAGAGGATAGCGTTTATTCCTATATTGCTTCGAGGGGGTTATATGATGTTCAGAAATGATGAATATAAGGCTATTCTGAAAGAACGTCTGACAGAAAAACGGTACATACATTCCCTTAACGTGGCTGATTCTGCAAAGGAGCTTGCGACAATTTATGGTGCAGATGCAGAAAAGGCGTACACAGCAGGGCTTGTACACGATGCTTGTAAGGATATGCCTGCAGGGTTACAGCTATCCTACCTTTTGGAAAATAAGGTGCCTCTTACGGAGCTGGAAATTAATACCCCGAAGCTTTACCATTCTATTTGTGGCAGAGCTTTTGTGGAGAAGGAATTTGGTATAACAGACGAGGATATGCTCAATGCTGTGCGATACCATACAACAGGCAGAGAGGGTATGAGTCTGCTTGAAAAGATTATATTTATAGCTGACTTTATCAGTGCCGAAAGAGACTACAACGGCGTTGATGTTATGCGCCGTAAGGCAGTACGCTCTCTTGAGGAGGCTATTGTTGAAGGCTTAAGCTTTACAATCAAGGATTTAATAGATGCCGGCAGAGTAGTTCACCCGGATACAATAGGTGCCTACAATGAGGCAGCTTTCATAATAAACCAAAAATAGGAGATAAATATGAGTTTAGATTTAGTAAAAAAGATAGTAAAGGCTCTCGATGACAAAAAGGGTAACGATATTCAGGTTATTAAAATCGAGGAGCTTACAATAGTTGCAGACTATTTTGTTATTGCAACTGCTAACTCCAATACCCACGTAAGAGCTCTTGCTGATGAGGTAGAATATCAGCTTGATGAAGCCGGTATACACACAGACCATATTGAAGGCAGAGCAACAGGCTGGATGCTTCTGGAGTACCCCGGTGTTGTTGTGCACATTTTCCTTGAAGAAACAAGGAATTACTATAATCTTGAGCGACTCTGGGAGGATGGCGCAAAGCTTGACGTTGCAGAGCTTCTTAAGTAATTTTAAATTTTGTTAATGATTTTTTCTATTTCAGAAAGGTTTGATAAAAATGAAATACGATTTTTCCGTCGTAGAACAGAAATGGCAAAAAAAATGGGAGGATGCAGGTGTTTTCCACGCAGAGGATGGCTCCGACAAGCCTAAATTCTATGGTCTTGTTGAGTTCCCATACCCAAGTGGTGCAGGTATGCACGTTGGTCACATCAAAGCATATTCAGGTCTTGAGGTAATTTCAAGAAAAAGAAGAATGCAGGGCTACAACGTATTGTTCCCTATAGGCTTCGATGCATATGGTCTTCCTACAGAAAACTATGCTATCAAAACAGGTATCCATCCACGTAAGGTTACCGATATGAACATTGAAAAGTTCTCCTCGCAGCTTAAAAAGGTTGGCTTCTCCTTTGATTGGGACAGAGTTGTTGACACAACAGAAGAGGGCTACTACAAGTGGACTCAATGGATATTCCTTAAAATGTTTGAAAATGGTCTTGTTTTCCGTGATAAGACTCTTGTTAACTACTGCCCATCATGTAAGGTTGTACTTTCAAATGAGGACTCACAGGGTGGTAAATGCGACATCTGCCACAGCGATATTGTTCAGAAATCAAAGGATGTTTGGTACCTTCGTATTACAGAGTATGCAGATAAGCTTTTGCAGGGTCTTGAGGACGTAGACTACCTTCCTAACATCAAGCTTCAGCAGGTTAACTGGATTGGTAAGTCAACAGGTGCGTTTGTAAACTTCAATATCAGCGGCACAGATGAAATGATGAAGATTTACACAACACGCCCGGATACTCTTTTCGGCGTTACTTTTATGGTTATGGCACCGGAGCATCCTCTTATTGACAAATATGCTGATAAAATCGGCAATATGGCTGATATTGAAAGCTACCGTGCAGAGTGTGCAAAGAAAACAGAGTTCGAAAGAACACAGCTTGTTAAGGATAAAACAGGTGTTTGCATAGATGGTCTTACTGCTGTTAACCCTGTTAACGGCAAGGAAATTCCTATTTACATATCAGACTACGTTATGATGGGCTATGGTACAGGCGCTATTATGGCTGTGCCTGCACACGACCAGCGTGACTATGAGTTCGCAAAGAAATTCGGTATTGATATTATTGAGGTTATCAAGGGTGGAGATATCAGCGTTGAAGCCTACACAGGCGACGGCGAAATGGTTAACTCCGACTTCCTCAATGGTATGGATAAGAAGGCTGCTTCTATTGAGAAAATGATCGAATTCCTTGCAGAAAAGGGCATTGGCGAAAAGGGTGTTCAGTACAAAATGAAGGACTGGGCATTCAACCGTCAGAGATATTGGGGCGAACCAATTCCGATTGTGCATTGTGAAAAGTGTGGTATCGTTGCTGTTCCGTATGAGG
>JAZSJL010000278.1:0-1877 GCA_045534355.1 Acutalibacteraceae bacterium | reverse complement strand
ATTTGTCTGACCTTTCCTTCAAGCTCTTCATTACTCAGCGTGAAGTTCTTGCCCTGTAGCTCCAATATAAGCTCCGTACAGGCTTCAACAAAATCAGCATCTATTTCCTCACAGGGCTTTTCCGTTTCAGCTGCACAAACGGCTAAAAGGTGCTCTATAAGCTGATTTTTTTTATAGCTTGAATTATTCATATAATCCCCTCGCTCCTCATTTTTAAATATCCTTTCACTTATATATGTCAAAAAAAGCAGAAAGACAACAAAAATTTTAAAAATTTAAAAACTTATTTTTTAGAAAAATAGTTTTAAAATGAGCTGTCCGACGGTGCAAAGTACGAAGGCTTCTAACATATTCAGCTTTTTATTCAACCTTGAAAGCATAACGCTTACGTGTTTTATACTAATATTCATTTCTTCTGCAATTTGCCTGTGAGATTTATTTTCAATATAATGTAGCCTGTAAAGTGTCTGCTCCCTTTCCGTAAGTTTTTTGTACACAATATCACGGTATTTTTCAATATTCCCACTGTCAAAGGAAATAATGTCCTCAAGCATTGTGCACACAATTATGCTTTCATTCTCAATATCAAAATCTTCAAGAGGAATAAGCTCCCTGTCCTTTTTCTGCCTTCGGTAGTAGTCCTTTATTTTTAAGGAAGCAGTTCTGAATAGCCATCCTTTTATATGAATATCCTCAAGCTCCGGGCATTTAAGCTGAAAAAGAAGAAATACCTCTTGGGTAATATCCTCGGCATCGTGAGTGTTGTGCTTGAGATTAACAAGGCAGAATTTATAAACCGATTCATAATGTGTTCTGGCAATTAAATCGGCAGTTATTTTATCAATCACAACCCTCACATCCTTTCTGTTTGTTGAAATTTGTCAAACCATAGCTTCAAGTATAGCACAAAAAGTAAAATAATCAACATGTATATTTATCGTAAACGAGAAACAAAAATCACCTGACCGACAATGCCGGTCAGGTGAAGGTTTTTATCAGCAGAATTTGATTGTAAGAATCTTTTTGCCTGTGATTTCGAAATCAACGAAGCCGTCTGCATCAATTGTAAGTGCCTTGTCGTCAAGCTCTTCAAGAGTAACAAGCTTTGCCTCGCTCCAAGCCTTGCCTGAGTATGCAGGGAGCTCGAATTCTGCCTGCTGTCTTTCAACAGGTGACTGTGGCTTTTCAATAGGAGCAATACCACCGTTAAGACGGATTGCATTCTTGATTGTCTTGTCAGATGGGTTGAAGAGTCTTACGATATAGCCCTTGCCGTCCTCACTTCTCTTAACTGCGCTTACGTTCAGGTTTTCATCCTTAAGCTCGAGGAATGAGTGAACTGTAGGATTCTTACCGTGCGCAGTAGGAGCAAGCTGACCTGCTGTAAGGTAGAGGTTGAAGCGCTCTGACTCCTGCCATACATTAGCAGACTCCCAGTTGCCCTGGTGAGGCATAAATGCGTAACGGAATGTGTTAACTCCGATACACTGTGAGCCCTTATCCCAGTCGCTATAGTTCTGCATATCTTTAGTAACGCAGATACGGAGAGGATATGCACGGATAAGTGAAAGGTAAAGTGTGTTTTCTTCATCGTCAGCAGCTTCATAAGCCTTAAGACCTGTGTTAAGAAGAGCAACACCGTGTTTGCCGTCTGAAATGCTTACGAAAGAGTTCATAGGATGCTCTGTCATAGGCGGTTCATCGTAAAGTGAGTAGTCAGGCTTTTCGATTTTACGTTTTACAACGTCAAACTGACCTTGAGCATCTGCATATTCTGCCTTGATGCCTGTGGGGAAGCCAACCTGTAAGTAATGGTCTTCACAACGGTTGTTGATTGTTGTTTCAATTTCAACAAACTTTGCACCCTTGCGAAGTGT
>JAZSJL010000262.1:0-2761 GCA_045534355.1 Acutalibacteraceae bacterium | reverse complement strand
TTGCCACCATCAATGCCGAATGGGTTAATTCCAAGCTTGTTGTATGGTCTTTCATCCCAGGCGAATGGCTTTTTGAGCTGTGGCTCTCCAATCCAATAAACAGATTCATCTGTCATTTCATAATCCTTACGCTTGCTGTTTATCATTTTGCAATTCTGAATATCATATGGGTAATCCTTAAGGTGCTTCACACAGTTATCAATATCGCAGGGCGCACCTGTAAATGCCTTGTAGATGAAAGCGTAATAGGAGTTATCCTCAATTCTTTCATAGTCAAAGTGGGAGGCAAGACCCATAAGAAGATACTGCCTGATTGCTTCGTCCTTCTCAAGTCTTAATATGCACATTGCATTAAGCATTGCAAGGTTATCATCTATGTGGCAGGTGTGTCCGTCTGCCTTCTTGTGGAATGCAGCGTTAATAAGGAAATGGTGCTCTCTTATAAGCTCCTCGTACCTCTTCTGGTACTTTTCATCACCTGACATATGGTATGAAACCTTAAGGAAGTTAAGCATTTCAAGTGAGTTAACACCCTTCTCCCAAGTCCACATACTGTCTGTGTTAAGTGCTGTTTCATTCCAGCAAGCCCAGGATGTTGGCTTACCGTCGCAGTCAATAAGGTAGCCGTCATTTTCAAGGATGTGGTCTGTAATTGCACAAACGGCTTCTCTGATTTCTGCCTTCTCCTCCTCTGTTGCACAAAGGTCATAGTAGAGGCAGAAGCCAAAATAGTGACCTGTCATTTCGTCACTTGAGGTTTCACCAAGCCACTCATAGGTACCGTCGGAGGAACGATGCCATTCTTGACCAATAATGCCCTGTTTATCTATTCCTTTGCCCCAATTCGCTTCATCAGGGAAACGGACTGCACGTGCAGTAAAGCCCTTTATTTCAGGTGCCCTTGTAAGGAAAAGCATAGCATCCTTTGAGCGTCTTGCAGCCTCAAGCACCTTTTTATCCTTTGTTATGGAGTACCACATTGCAAGGGCACCCACATAGCTCTGAGTCCACAAGCCATCGTTATCTGTGATGTGAGATGTGTCTGTGCCGTCAAATTTACTTATCCAGGTAACGTAGCCCTGCTTACGTGGGAAATACTTTTCAGTTTCCTCAAAGAAGTGAACAGCCTTCTCCTCAAGAGTCATTTCCTGCTCGTAGATTTTCATTATGCCACCGTCTGCTACTGTATACAGAGCACCGTTAAGCTCTGCAACTGCTGTTACGTCGGTGCTATAGGCATATCTTGTAGCAGGAAGGTATTTCTTTATACCGTTTCTGATGATAATTGCTCCTGCATCTGTGCCTAAAAGGAAGCTACCATCCTCACAAACACAAATAGAGAGTACGCTTTCCTCAGGGAGAGCGCTAATAAGCTCCTTTGAGTACCAGCCACTTCTGTAGTCATAGATGAAAAGACCTTCCTTGGCACCTACGAGAAGGTAGCCGTTTTTATCGAATGCAATACATTGAATTGTTATTCTCGGCATTGTGCTGTGGTCAGGGAAAATACAACGCCAGGTTCTGCGCTTGCCCTCCATACGCTGAATACATCTGCTGTCTGCAACGCAAACTCTGCCACTACCGACAGCAAGGAACAAGCCCTGCTGCTCAAGATTACCAAGGTTGAAGAATTTTTCATCATCCTCAGTTTCTACGTAAACGTTGGAAACTGTAAGAACGTACAGCTTTTCATCGAACTGCATATCGGTTACGGTGCCGTTGAATTCATAAAGGAGCTCTGCACCCTTGTCTGTAATAACGTAAACAGCATTTTCATATGAAGCAAGTACTCTGCCCTTACCATCGCAGAAAACGTGGCTGAAGATTCTGTCATCACCGAGAAAATTCCATACGTTATCCTTTAACCTTGAAAGACCTTCGCTTGTGCAAGCGTAGATTTCATTTTCATTTTTGATTGAAACTGACTTTATTTCACAAGAGACAGGAAACTTTTCAATCATTTTCTGCTTATATGTACCAACCTTAAAAACATCCATAATATGTACCTCTTTTAATAACAGAGCCGAAGATTTTTCGGCTCTGTATTTTTCAATTAATATTTCATCTTTCTGTTGATTTCCTGCATAACCTCAGGTGTGATTTTTATAATTTCACGGTCATAGGTGAGAAGTCCGTTGCACTCATCCTCAACGTCGGAAACCTCTGTATAAATGATAGCAGAAAGACCCTGATTCTTAATACATTTAAGAATTCTGTCCTCATAAAGGTGCCTTACAGCCTCATCGTACTTTTCCTGTGAATAATATTTTCTGTAGCCGAAGAATTTATCCTTATTGAAGGAGTGTCCGTCTATCTTGTATGAGTAGCCACCAAATTCTGTAAGTGCAATCGGTCGCTCATCGTTCTTATTGTATTTTGGGAAAAGGAATGGTGTGAAATAAATGTGGAAGCTGTTTGCATCACCTGCGCCGTGGTCAACCCAGCCACTTGCGTGGTCAATAAGTCTTGTCGGGTCCTTTTCACGGTAGAATTCACAAGCCTTAACGCTGTCGAACTGACCCCAAGCCTCGTTAAACGGTGTCCACAAAGCAAGGGAGGTTACGTTGTAGAGCAAGTCAATCATCTGTGCAGAGTCCTCGTAATATTCTGCTCTGCCTGCAGCGTCCTTACGTGCAAAGTAGCCGTAGTTCTTTTTGCTGTCGGAGATTTTGCCCACGTGCTTGTTGTTAAAAATCATTGCAAGTGCAGGCATTGTACCAATAGCAAGTAAGTTGTATCAAGCACCGCCGTTAATCACATC
>JAZSJL010000137.1:0-13765 GCA_045534355.1 Acutalibacteraceae bacterium | reverse complement strand
ATAATTTCAGAGCCTTCTAAAAGACCAAGCTCCTTTTCCGTTGCCGTTGCCATATTAAGAAGCGTTATAGCTACCTCAAGAGGCTTTTTTGCCATAATTTTAATAGCCCTTTCGTTGAGCTCTCTTGCCTGTGCAAATTGTTTTAAATCAACAAGAGTCAAAGCCATATTGTTATAGAGCCCACCAAGGCGCTCATCATCGGAAGATAAAACTTTTTCGTAAATTATTTTTGCCTTCTCAAAAAGCTGTATAGATTTTTCGGGCTCACCAAAAGCCTTGTATACAGTTGCACAGTTAAGGTACGTGGTGGCAGAGCCTACCTGATTATCCACACCCATAGCATCAATTTTTCGTAAAACTGCCTCAACTGTACTTATGGCTTCTTCTTTTCTGCCAAGCTTACGGTAGAGCCCCATAAGCTCGTTTCTTATAAGAATCTCCGTTACACTGTCATTCTGTGAGATTGCAGTTCCCAGGCACTCTAACAGATACCTCTCTGCAGAGGCATAGTCGTTTTTATGAAGGAATGAATCCTCCGTTTCTAAAATTTCCTTGTGAAGTCCTTTTATATCACTCATTGTCCGTTCTCTCTTTTTTCTTTTTAGAAAAAGATATTTCGCTGAAGAATGCAGCGCACATTATAAGCACAGCACCCACAAGCTCGTAGCCCTTTGGCATTTGCATAAACACAATTGCAGAAAGGATTATTGCAGATGCAGGGTCAATATAGCTTAAAATTGCAACCGTCTGCGCCTTAAGTCTTTTTATTGACTCAAAATAAAGCATATAAGCAATACCTGTATGTACTATGCCCACTACTAAAAGCAATACTACAGATTTTACGTTAAAGGTTATATCTGTACTTGTGAGCAAGGCATACGGCAGGGCAACTAAACCGGCACTGCCTAACTGAATTGCAGTTTTTTCGTAGGCAGGCACCTCACCCATAAATTTATTCATAAGCACAACACAGGCATACAGCACGGCAGCACCCAAGCCTAAGAAAACTCCTAAAAGCTTTGTAGAGCCACCCTGCAAAACGCCTGAAACTGCTACAATGCCTACCAAGGCAATAAATATGCACATTATCTGCTTTACACTTAATTTTTCTTTTAACACCACGGGTGAAAGTGCAGTAACAATAAGTGGTGCTGTGTAGTAGCACACAGTAGCAACAGGAATACCGGTATGGCGATAGCTTTCAAAAAGCAGAATCCAATTAAAGCCGATAAAGCACCCGGAAAGAATCAAGAGCCACAGCTTCTTTTTAAGCACCGTGAAATCAGGCTTATTCCTCTTAAGGAGCATTGCAAAAACAATTAATATTGCACCCACAATTCCTCTGAATGATGCTATAAAGCCTGATGGTAATCCGATATACTCCACAAATATTCCTATGGTACCGAAAATCACCATAGAAATTATCATTGATAGTTTATTTTTCATAGTATGATTAATTATCCTTTTTAAATTTCATTGGTCCTT
This sequence comes from Acutalibacteraceae bacterium, assembly GCA_045534355.1. Lineage (GTDB taxonomy): Bacteria > Bacillota > Clostridia > Oscillospirales > Acutalibacteraceae > DTU089. The sequence goes on along the minus strand of JAZSJL010000137.1, from coordinate 12,280 downwards.
CAAGAAAAGCTCCGAGCCTTCTCACAACAGACAGCACCACGGCTTTTATCATTTTATTCTTCTTGATAAAATCAGGCTCAACTGCATTTTTCACAAGGAAGCCTGTAAAATCAGGCTCACCCGAGAATTTCATTTTGAGCTTATTACCCTTAAAAGAAATATCTATATATCGTGTTGAAAGTGTGTTTATGGGTCTGATAACTACTTTAATTGCGTCTCTTTCCTGGTAAGCATATGCCCATATTTCATAGGGATAGCCTTTAATTTCACAATTGGACTTACCGTATTCACCATTTAACCCACAGTATATAGTTATTGCATCTTCTTCCTCTTTCCATTTGATTACAAGGGTGTTTTCCTGCAATTCAAAGGACACCTCATTCAAATTCTTTTTAGGCCTTTTTGCAAAGCTACAAGTAAGTGTGCGTGGAATAATACTCTGCGGGAATGCAAGTCTGTGACGAATATCCGAAGCCCTTGTAAGATAAAATTTTTCACCTGTAGGAATATTAATTGTACCCTTTTTTACAGGTAAGGGTTTATTTCTTTTTTCAAGATATTCACAAAGGATTTTGTTGCTCTCCTCGTCATCCTCTTCCTCAAATGCTTTTATGAGTGTTTCATTTAAAAGAAAGGTGTGTCTGCCCTCCTGCAGACCACAGTTCATACTACCTATAACTGCATTGTGCTTTTTAGAGTATGCTATTATCTGGCTGTACATACCGGTCATGCTGTACACGTCTGTGCCCGTCCAGAAAAGGTAGCCGTAGCCACCACCCTCACCAAAATCCACCTGAGTTTTTGTTGCTTCCTCTGTCCAGAATTTTGGTATAACCTGCTTTCCCTCATACACGCCACCCTGTGAGTAGCACAGCATTATTTTAACTAAATCACGAAGCTTTAAGTAACAGCCTGTGCCACCGATACATTGACCATTTTCGTTTGTTTCCCAAAAAGGCACGTCAATTCCCAGAGGCTCAAAAAGGCGTGGTGAAAGGTACTCTACAAGGCTCATACCTGCTACTCTTTCAATTGAAGCTGCAACCATATGAGCGTCGTTGTTGCTGTATAGAAAGCCACCTTTTTTTCTGAAGGGTGCCTTCATAAACATAGCTACGTAGTCCCCTGTCATATCCTGCAAAAACGAAAATTCTTTATTACTCTGCATTGTTAAAACAGAACGAAGGGTCAGCTCACTCCACTTTTCACTCTCACACATTTCATAGTCAGAGAAAAGCTCCGAAAGCCTTGTGTCGAGAGAAATAAGGCCCTCTGAAATAGCAAAGCCTGCTGCTGTGGAAACAATAGATTTTGTTACAGAGAAAAGAGTATGTGGCATATCTGCAGAGTAAGGTTCAGCATACTCTTCAAAAACAGTTTCACCGTCTTTAACAATCAAAAGACCGTGATTTTCAACACCGGCTTCCTCAAGCCCCTTGTAAAATTCATATATGTACCTTGATGATAACTTCAATTTAGTTTGCATAATATCAATCACCTTTTTCTCTAACTGATTAACATTATAACTCACATTTTCCCCCAATTCAACAGATGTTTATATTGCTTTTACTTTTAATTATGTTAAAATGAAATTATATTATCCTTACTACCATTTGGAGATGCTTTTATGGATTTTAAAATTATTGACAACAAGCAAAATGCAATTGTTCAGACAAACAAAATCATTATGGGTGATATTGAAGAAATCACAGTTGATATAGATTTCCCCGAAGAGGTTATTCCCGAAAAAATCACCCTTCGTTGGTACTTCCCTGCTACAGATTGTGCCTTCACCTGGAACCCGGGTATGATGGATATTCACGGTCTTTTCTTTGATTGGAGCAAAAAGGTTATTAAATCACGCCTTGCTTCCTGGATGCCTATGCAACAAATTATTTCAAGACGAGGCAAAAACAAGCTTAACATTTCCGTTTCCGATGTAGATACACCTATTGAAATCGCAACAGGAATCCGTGAAGAGGATGCCACAATCGAGTGTGACGTTTCTTTTTTCACAATGCCCACCTCACCCTGCAAGCACTACTCTGCCGTGTTAAGGCTCGATACAAGAGAAATTCCGTTTTATGAGAGCATACAGGACGTAAACGAATGGTGGGAAACAGCATGTGGCTACAAGAGTGCCTACGTGCCCGACAGCGCAAGACAGCCTATGGATTCTCTTTGGTATAGCTTTCATCAGAATCTTGACAGAGAAGAAATTCTCAAGGAATGCAAAGCCTCTAAAGAGCTTGGTATGGAAACCGTTATAATTGACGATGGCTGGCAGACAGACGACAATAACCGTGGCTACGCCTTTTGTGGTGATTGGCTTGTTGCCGAAAGAAAAACAGGTGATATGGCAGAGCTTGTAAAGGACATTCACGCCGTTGGTATGAAGGTTATGCTGTGGTATTCCGTTCCTTTTATGGGGATATACTGCGATAAATACAAGGAATTTAAGGATATGCTTTTAGACGGCTGTGGTGATGAAAAAACCTTTTTCGCACTTGACCCACGCTACAAAAAGGTAAGAGATTACCTTTGCAACGTATATTCCTCTGCTGTAGAGAATTGGCAGTTAGATGGTCTTAAGCTTGATTTTATTGATTCCTTTATTCTCAAGGGCAAGGCGATTGAATACGACAGCAGAAGAGATTATCAATCTCTTGAGGATGCTATTCACGCCCTTATGAGCGAGGTTAAGGAAAAGCTTACACAGATTAACCCCGATATTCTTATTGAATTCCGTCAATCCTACGTAGGGCCTTCTATAAGAAAATACGGCAATATTCTCCGTGTTGGTGATTGCCCCTGCGATATTCTCAAAAACAGATTTAACGGTATAAATTTAAGGCTCACCTCGGGCAGAACTGCCGTACATTCAGATATGCTTATGTGGAATACTGACGACACTCCCGAAAACGCTGCCTTGCAGATAGCAAGCGCTCTCTACACCGTACCACAGATTTCCGTAAAAGCAGACAAGCTCCCTGAAAACCACTACAAAATGCTTAAATACTATCTTTCCTTCTGGAAGGAATGGCGAAGCGTACTCCTTGACGGAAAGCTTACTGCAACAAACCCCGAAAGTGAGTACAGCCAAGCCTGTGCAACATTAGGCAACAAAGCCGTTATCACAGCCTTTAACGATACTGTTATAGCCGTTGAAACAGCTGTTGCAGCAGCAGTTAATGCATCTGCAAAAAAATCCCTTATAATTAAAAATGCAGAGAGCTACTCGTATAAGGTTGTGAACTGTATGGGTGAAGAAACTGCTTCAGGTACAGTTGAAACAGCCTTGCAGGAGATAAAGGTTCCAACAGCAGGTATAATATTCCTGATGGCAGACTGCAAATAGCTGTTAGCAGGTGCCAGATGCCAGAGCTTCGCAAGTAAATTCGGAATTAGGAATGAGGAATGAGGAATTGAGGGTCTGCGACGCAATTGTAAGCTTCGCAAAAATTAAAGTGATGCGATAGCCTATCTCTTTTTCGAAAAAGGGGGGACCGTTCTTTTAAGAATTAAATGATTTAGGAGAGTGTATTCCGAGGAATATACTCTCCTTTTCTTTTATGTATAATCGGAACGGTGGGTGGTACCTTACTGCACATATCTTTTTTAATTGCGCTTCGCGCTGTGGTACCATCCACCATTCCGCCCGAACTTAACCTTAATAACAAGTTTATCACCCGTGGTGTAGCTTATTAAAACAACAGTTTAATCGGAGAATGGTCCCCCCTTTTTCGAAAAAGGGATAGGCTGTCGCATCACTTTAAATTTTGCGAAGCCTTACAATAGCGTCGCAGACCCTCAATTCCTAACTCCTAACTCCTAATTTTAAAAAGCACCTGCCGAAGCAGGTGTTTTTTATCATTCATCAAACATACCTATAAGCTGTCTGCCTGTTCTTTCCATAAGCTTTTCACAGTCAGCATAAAGAGAGATAGGCTTACCTCTTAAAAACTCATCTGCCTCAAAGGTTAAATCACCCTTGTAATCAATTTCTGCAAGGGCCTTCATAACCTTTTCCCAATGGATTGTGCCGTAGTATGGCAAAGTATGGGAATCGTTTGTGCCGTCTACGTCGTGAACGTGCAGGCATTTGAGCCTTTTGTTACCTAAAGCTCTTATAAACTCCGGTAAATCCTCTCTTACAAGGGCAGCGTGGCCAATATCAAGGCAAGCAACGAAGCAATCGTTATTGAGTGTATCAATATACTTAATAAATTCAGCAGGGCGTGAGCAGGTAGAGTGGTTAATCATACCTGTCCATTGCCACATATTTTCCAGGGCAACCTTAATTCCGTATTCCTCGCAGTATGGTATGAGCTTTGAATAGAACTCCATATTGTACTCAAAAAGAAGCTCGGGGTTACCGGTTTCTGCATAGGTAAGGTGCTGACAAGGGTGAACAATAATATTCTCCACACCTAAATATGACGCTCTCTTAATAGCCTCGGTAATCTCTGTAAAGCGAGTTTTTGTTCTCTCCTCATCCTTAAAGGAAGAACCAAAGGGAGCGTGAGATTGGTTAAAGAAAACACCCTTATCCTCTGCATATTTTCGTAATTCGGTAAAGAACTCCTTACTTGAATTTTCACCATAAACGTATTCGTCAAACTGTGAAAAATCCGCACAATCGAAGCCTGCAGCAGCTAAAATATCAATACACTTATTAAAGCCAAAGTGCTTTGCAAGCTCACCTGTTGTAGTAGATAATCTCATAAAACCACCTCAAATTAGGAAATAATCTTGCCTTCCCATTCTTTAGCAGGCTTAACCTCTAAAAGACTTGCAATTGTTGTTGCAATATCCTTAATAGAAACGTCTGTAATTTCCTTATTCTTTTGGAATGGCTTGCCACATAAAACCACGGGGATTGTCATATCCTCAGCCATATCGGAGCCGTGGCTTCTGTCGTGTCCGCCGTGGTCTGCACAAAGTATAATTGTGTAGTCCTCGCTTATTGCACCCTGAAGCTTTTCTACGCAAGAGAGAGCCTTGCTTACGCTCTTCATATACTGCTCGCTCATCCAGCCACAGTCGTGGCCTCCAACCTCGTCGGTTTCGCCAAGGTAGAGGAAAAGGAAATCAGGTGCTTCTTCATTTATGTATTTAATTGCCGCATCTGTAATTTTAATATCTGTATCTGCCTGCATATGCTGATTTATGCAAAGTGCTGTATGGAGGTGGTCAGGGCGTGATAAATCACGAAGCTCCTCCCAGGTGTAGAAGAAGGCGCACTTCTTGTCTGCTTCCTCAAAAACGTCGAACATACCCTTTACAGGACGCACCTGTGGCACATATGTATTTGTTAAAATACCGTGCCTGTCAGGGTCAACGCTGTGAAAAAGAGACATATGACAGGGAAGTGTTACAGATGGCATAACAGTTCTTGCATTTAATGTGTAGGTGCTGTTTTGTATAAGCTTTTGTGCAAATGGGTTGCCACACTGCATCATACCATCGGGACGCATTCCGTCAACTAAAATTAAAATTACTTTCTCGGACATAGCTACTACTCCTTTAAATCCCATTATTTTCTTAATAATATCACAGCAAAAAAAGAAACACAACCAAAAAGGCTGTGTTTCTTAAATTATTTATCTTCTTTTTTTCTGTCGAAGAGCACTTTGCCCACAATAGGGAAAAGGAACTGAAGAATATGGCTTACAAGCACACTATAGGAGCCACTCAAAACGTCATAAATGAGCCAGAGTCCCATATTAAGAATTGTCCAGAAGCGATACTTTGCTCCGTTTTTCTGTCCGATACACATACAGAACATCCAGCTTGCGGCAATGGCAATAACGCCACACACAACTCCCAATGTATCTGCACCGATAAAGCCACCACTTACAATGAGATTAACAACTGTGAAAATTACACCGTAAACAATTGTCAAAAACTTTGGAATCTTCTTTCCTTTTGCCTCGAAGAAATAATTTATAATGGTAACAATTGCACCAACAAAGCAGGAAGCAGCACCGTTAAGACCCTTGCCCTCAAGAAGGAAAGCAACGCCCACAAAGGCATTTCCACAGCAAACGAGGAAAAGAATAAGCTTCATATTTTTGCCCTTCACAAGGGAAGCTGCTATCATTGATATAAGACCTAAAAAACTTAAAACATACGCTAAAATTTCCATAAAAACTCCTAAATTATTTTAATGCAATATTTATAACCTGTTGGTAATCACCGACGTCTACAAAGCCGGTATTATTTATATCGGCAGAAAGCAGATATTCATCCTTAAGCTCCGTTTTTCCTGTGTGAGCCTTCTGAATAAGGAAGGCGTCGAGAGCATCTACAATGCTGTCTGAATCAACATCGCCATACACAATGATTGTGTACGTTTTCTCCAATCTGCCACCCTTGAAGAGGTAGACGAGAGAACCTGTGCCGTAAAACTCTGCGTCCTTTGCAGGCATAAGCGAAGGCACAGCCATTACTGTATAGCCCTCGGCAGATATTATACTTTCTATATCTGTGATATTGGTCTGCCCTGTGAAAATCACACCTGCCTCTTCGTTTATGATGGTTTTACCCACAGGGGAAACACCAAGGAGCACGTAATCAACACCCATTGTCTGTGCGAAGTACATTGCCTCTGTATCCTCATAGCAATAAATAACCACCTCAGGAGAGCCCTCAAAAGCAGAGTACTCCATTGACACCATAGCCTCGCAAATTGTAACCTTCTTAAGTGCAGGGCAGTTTGCAAAGCAATTTTCACCAATTACTTCAACTGTTGGCGCAACGTTTATAGACTCTATAAGGGTATTTCCATAGAAAACATCTGCAGAAAGCTCTGTTACCGTAAAGCCGTCTATTTCAAAGGGAATTGTAACGTTTCTTGCGTTACCTCTATAGCCTGTAATTCTGATATTATCAGCATCTGTTTTTTCATATGTAAAGGTAACGGAAGGAATTGCGCTGAAGTTTGTAATTTCAACGGCAATCGTGCTTGAAAGCATATTGTTACCGATGATGGTAAGCATATATTTTCCGTTTTCGCTTACTGTATAAGTAAGCGTTTCCGTTATATCCTCGCCATTGAAATAAACCTTATTTGTACCTGCTTCACCTGTAACAGGCAAAATAACCAAATCATATGGTGCGTCTGTTTTGCCTTCAACAGGGCTTATAATCTGTGCATCAGGCTTTACGTTATCTATCATTACAAGGTATGATGAGTCGGACTGAGCACTTTCCAGCCCTGCACCATTTACAGCCTTAAAGCGATAGTATGCATTTGTGCTCTCTGTAAGCCTTGCAATATTTGAATCAAGCTTCACCCAGCCCTCGCCACAGTTGTAGTAATACGTACAGCCTGACGGGCAAGCATTGAGCGTGCCAAGTGTAAAGGTAACGGGCTCATTTGTCCACCTACCGAGGGTACCTTCAAAGTCAACTCTTATTATTGGCACGGTTCTGTCGATGTTTACTATAATTTCGTATTCATCGCTTTCAAGCCCCGAATAAGAGATTGCCTTGAAGCTGTACTTATGTGTACCCTCTGTAAGCACGGAAAGTGTTTCGGTGTCAAGCTGTTGCCATTCGCCACCATTTAGACTGTACATAAATTCATATACACCTGAAAAAGCATCTGCTTCAGGGGTGAGCTCAACAATTGCATCTGCCCAGAAGCCACTTACGTATTCTTTTTTGCCATAGGTTGCATTAAGGCTTGTAACAACAGGCTTTACACTATCCCTTGTGAAGCCGTTTGAATACGTTGGCGAGGAGTGGTTTCCTGCCTTATCTACAGCCACAAACTCAAAGTAGCCTATAAACTGACTGTTGCATACACCCTGTGCATCGGGCTGTATTTCCGTCCAATCAGAAACAGGATTATAATTCCTGTCCACAAGACGATACATAAGGTGAGAAATACCTGCAACGCCACTATCCTCTGCCACAACTGTTGCTAAAACGTCACCACTGAAATACAGACCGAAGGTGCCGTCTGTTTCTCTTGATGGAGTGTCGGTGCCCTGAGAAAGCTTAACCTCTGTTATACCCGGTGCTTCCTTATCAATATTGTTGACAACAACTGTCTTTTCACAGGTGAGACCGTTGCCTGCTGTGAGAACAACAGTATATTCTCCGTTTCGTGAAACGGCAAAGCTCATTTTATCCTTGTGGATTTCTTCACCGTTTACTGTAATGCTATCCACACCCGATTTACCGATTTGCTCAACAGAAAGAGAAACCTCATAATCCTGGTTTGTTATGCTTGTATTACTCTTTTCTGTGCTGAAAACAGGTGCAACGTCATCTATTCTCACCTGATAGCCCTGTGTTTCCTGACTTTCGATGCCTGCGCTGTTTACAGCCTTAAAATAAATTACCTCATCTCTGTTACCAAAGAAATAGCACTGATTTCCCGAAATAGAAATCCAGTTTGAGCTACCCTCGTTTCTATAGTAATACACAACGCCATCTATGTTGTGTGTGCTGGAAAGCGTAAAGACAAGATTCGTGCTGCTCCAGCCACCTGAAGCTGCGTTACTTTCAACTGTGATTGCAGGATAGCCATATATAATTATGGGGAATGATGCCTCAACTGTTCTGCCTGCGTGGGTGTAGGTAACTCTCACGTTTTGCTCCACGTCACAGAGCGCAGGGTCAAAGGAGGAGTAATCAATCTGGTAGTCAGTAACCACTTCGCTCTCGGTATTAAGGAAGTTTGCTACAACCTTAAGCCCTGAAAAGTCAAGCTCCTCATCCTCCATATACACTGTTTTTTCAGGTGTGAGAGTGAGCGAGGAAACATGCTTTGAAGCAATCGTTACAGGGAAAACAGCATTCATTGTTTTACCTGCTCTTTCAACAGAAACTATAACGTACTGTTGCACGTCAAGAAGCTCTGTATTAAGCTCACTTACAGAAAAATCCGTAACACGTGCCGTAAGCTGTGCATCTGTAAGCTCTGTAGCATCGGGGTAATATTTGCCTACCTCATCTCTTGAATAGTTAAGATACACTTCCATTCCTGTAAGGTCAAGCTCTGTATCGCCCTCAATATATTCAGTTTTGTCAGGCTCCTTAAGAGTGATGCTTGTGGGAACAATTTCAATAACGTCTATCTCTCTTTTTGATTCTATGTATGTAGAAAGAAGATTTTTTGCATAACCGTAAACAACGGTTTTACCAGCCTTCTTACCACTTAAAACACCACTGTCGCTGATACTGGAAAAATCATTTTCCGTATTTCTGTTGTCTCCGTTATAAGTAATCGAAGTGCTCCAGGGTGCACTGCCGTCGTTGTTCTGAACAGCCCAGAAGGTTGAGGTCTGCCCGATTCGTGACGGGTAAGTTTTCATAGAATACTGACGTGGTATGTCCACAATCACACATTCGTTACCATCAATCTGGGCATCTGAATATTGATTTATTGCAAGAAGTCCCTGTCCCGTTACAGTTATTGTAACAGACCTTGAAACACCTGAAACTGTAGCTGTTACAACGGCTGTTTGCGATGAAGAGCTCATACGGCCACCTGCATCTCTACCCAAAAGCAGACCACTTGGGCTTATAGTTGCAACGCTGTCATCGCTGATAGTCCACACCACTGTTTTAAGAAGCTCGGGTTCATAGTCTATTGGATTGATTTCAGAAAGGTAGAGCTGTGATGTGCCACACTCCTTAACAGAGACGGTACCATATATTTTAAAGTCGGTAATAGCCTTGCCACACACAACCTGGTACGTACCCACAGCACTGCTTGAATTATAGGTTGCCTTGCAATAGAGGGTAACAACACCTGCACCAACACAAGTAACTGTGCCGTCGGCAGAAACACTTGCAACTGCATTTATAGCAGGAGCATTCTGCGAGGCAGGAATGTACTCACCCGTAACTGCATCAACAATACCCCACTCTCTTGAAACGCTGGTTGATGTATTAAGCCTCTCCGGGAAAACTGTTCCTGTATATGTACAGACCTCACCTATACCAAGGCTCTGGTCACCCGAAATCTCTACAGAAGATATAGATGCAATAAGAGGTCGTGAAACCTTGATTTCTACGCTCTTTGATATACCTCCCATTGTGGCTGTGATTGTTACGCTGTTTGAATACGTAAGGCCACTACCACCATCAAGACCTGTTACAACACCACTTTCATCAACAACAGCAATGGCGTTGTTGGAGCTTGACCACACCAAATCGCCCTGGTATGCACCGGCAGGGAAAACATCTGAAACAGAAAGCTGAATTGTTTCGCCCTCACCTACAGTTGTTTCGCCCGATATTGCGAAATCTTCAACGGGCAGTTGGGATTGTTCAACAATTGTAAACGTTATAGTATCCGAAAAAGTTCCGTAAAGGATGCTTTCGGGATTAACTCTTACTGTAGCAGTACCGGGTGCTGTAAAGGTCACAAGACCTGTTTCACTTACCGTAGCATAGTTTTTAGAATCGGAATCAAGAAGCCCTGAGCCCATACTCCACTGTACACCCTGACCAAGCCTTACAGGTGTACACGCACCATAAAGCTGTACTGTTGCACCTACAGCAACAGTAGTAGGCACAACCTTTTTATTTGTTATGTGAACACCCGTAGGAGCAACAGAGGCAATAAGATTTTTTTCGATGACAAATTCAACCTTATCCGAGCCTATTTTATTACCCTGGGCATCGTAAAGAGTGGCTGTGATTTCCACGTTCATATTATCAAGGTAGTTTTTCAATGATCCACCGAGAGAATCTCCTGCAATAAGAGAAACAATGCTAACAATTGTATTCGTATCTGTGCTGTCAAGGTCAATTCCGCTTGCCTCTATTGCGCCCCAGATTGCACTTGCAGTTGCTTCACCTATAAGAGGAAGTGTTTTTATGTTTTCATCTATCCAAAGCTGAATTACTGCCTTTTTAGAGAAGTCGTAGGCGGTAACCTTACCGGTTTCATCAACATTTGCAAGCAGAGGAAGATTACTCGACCATTCAATATAATTCCCCGTAGATGTGTCGATATTATTACCTCTTACTACTCCGTCATCACCTGTTGTGGGAGCCATTGCCCTAAGCTGAGAGGTTTCGTATTCTTGGAGATATTGCCTTTCGGAAATCAAGATTCCATTATTATCGAATATTTCAATCACGGAATCTGCGCCTACCTTTATAATAGGTAAACATGCAAAAATAATTGTTGCACACAAAAGAACGCTTAATAATCTCTTCATGAATATACCTCCATGTTCTTTATAAATTCTTCTGTAAAATATGAATTACTTGCTAATTCAACATATGGGATTTTTTCCATATCTGTTTCAAAGGAAGCTTCCGAAAGGGCGTACTTTACTGTACCCAAAAGAGATGTGTTTCCCGAAAGAATACACTTTTCCTCCAATTCTTTAGGTATTAGCCCTGTAAAAACTGCATTTTTAATGTTTAGCCCTTGAGAGAAGCCACCACATATATATAGGACTTCAATATCCTCAAAGGAAATTTCCGCTTCCCTTACAAGTGTTTTTATAGCAGAAAACACAGCAGATTTTGCTGTTTGGTATTCTCTTACGTCCTCAGGAGTAAGGCTAATGCCGTATGCAATGCTGAAATCCTCTGCCATATAGCCTGATTTATCAATTTTACCTTTTCTTGCAAGGTGGGAAATAACGTCTATAAGCCCACTTGCACACAAGCCCTTAGGCAGTGTGTCACCTACAACAGACATTTTACCTTGTGAAAAGCTACTGATTGCACCCTCTGTTGCCCTCATGCCACAGGAAATATTGCCACCCTCGAAGCAGGGCCCACAGGCTGCCGAGGTACAAAGACCACTATTTTCATTCCACAGCACGAGCTCTGCATTGGTGCCTAAATCAACAAGCAGATTGTATTTCCCCTTTGATGGCAGCCCTGCAAAGAGCACACCTGCAACAATATCTGCACCAACAAAGGCAGAAAGGCAAGGGAGCGTTTCTATTTTACTCACTCTCTCAATTCCGACCTCTTTTGCTTGTGCTTCTCTGCTGTGCAAAAATACAGGTGTATAGGGTGCAACGCCGAGAGATGAGCAATCCTCGCCGAAAAGCATATGAAGCATTACCGTGTTGGCACTTACGTACATTTTTTCTATATGCTCTACTCTCATTTCAAGGAGCATAGCATTAATTTTACTGACAACACACTCCTGCAAGAGCGAAAAGCCTTTTTCTTTTCCGTAGGTAATACGGGATATAACATCTGCTCCCGTATACATTTGAGGATTTAGTGCCTTAATGGTTTTAAGTATCTCCTTTTTCTCTCTATCTATAAGAGCAAGCTCAAGTGT
>JAZSJL010000198.1:0-3537 GCA_045534355.1 Acutalibacteraceae bacterium | reverse complement strand
GGTGGGATAAGCATAGCGAGGTTTGTTTTACCACAAGCAGTTGGGCATGCCATACACCTCCACTAACCCTCACCCTTAGGATTCTGAATACCAAGGATAAGCATATGCTCTGCCTGCCAGCCTTCGTTTTTGCCCTGATATGAAGCAATACGAAGAGCGAAGCACTTCTTACCAAGAAGAACGTTTCCACCGTAGCCTGAGTTAACAGAGATGATTGTGTTGTCCTCCGGGAACTGGCAGATCCATCTCTTTTCTGCGTCAATATCGCAACGGCAGTGGAGACCACGTACCCAATCGTTGCTGTCACCGAGAACCTCAAGAACTTCCTTGCCGACTCTTGTCATGATAACCATGTTGAGTACAACGTAGATTGAGTCTGTAAGCTCAATACCGATTTTTGCAAAAGGTGAGCCAACAGGACCCATTGAGTAAGGGATAACATACATAGTTCTGCCCTTATAGCTGTCCTTGGCAATATCGTAAAGCATAGCGTATGCTTCTTCAGGATCCATCCAGTGGTTTGTAGGACCTGCATCCTCTTCCTTCTTTGAGCAGATAAGAGTTCTGTCCTCAACACGAGCAACGTCGTTTACTGCTGTTCTGTGAAGGTAGCAGTCAGGGAGAAGCTCCTGGTTAAGCTTAATAAGCTCACCTGTAGAGCAAGCTGTAGCTCTTAATTCTTCAATTTGTTCTTTTGAGCCATCAATCCAAACGATTCTGTCGGGTTTTACAAGCTCAACCTTTTCGTCAATCCAGGAAAGAATGCTTTTGTTTGTGGTTAATGCTGACATTAGTATAACCTCCTGTAAAATTTCAAAAATTACCTATTTTGTAATCATAGATATTTTACAATATTTTGTGCCTAAAAGCAAGTGAAATTTCCAATTATATCATTTTTGTTAAATTTGCAACATTATGTGATTTATATGTGTTAATAGGCTGTGTTTTTAACACAAATCACTATTCATTATATAAAATAAGTCCCCGAATATACGGGGACTTGGTAAATTATTTTACATATTTTTCTACAAAGCTGAAAACAGCAGGCCAATATATTTCGGGGTGAATAAGGTGAGCCTCTGCGTGCTCTGCATCGGGGATAGAAATCTTTTCCTTTTCACAGGCTGCAGCGTTGTAGTTTAAGTCCATCATTCTGTACGGAACAAACTCATCCTTTTCGCCGTGGAGGAATATTGTTGGTGTTTTTGATTTTTGCAGCTGCTTAAGGCAGGAGGCCTCCTTGAAGCCGTAGCCACCGAAAATTTTACTTACAACACTTGCAGAGTGAAGGGTGGGGAAGGCGTGAAGGTGGTAGGTCTGCTTTAATTCGTTTTTGAACTCATCCCAAACCGTTGAGAAGCCACAATCTGCAACACAGCATTTAACGTTGAAAGGCAAGTTTTCGCCGGTTGTCATCATAACTGTTGCAGCACCCATTGAAACACCATGCAAAACAATTCGGATTTCACTACCGTATGTATTAATTAAGTACTGAATCCAATCAACAACGTCTAATCTGTCCAGCCAACCCATTGAAATATGCTGGTGCTCACTCATATCGTGACCTCTGAGGGCAGGTAGTAAAACATTGTAGCCTCTTTCATAGTAATGTAAAGCGTAGCTACCCATTCCTTTAGGTGAGCTTGTGTAGCCGTGTACACAAATCAACCACTTGTCTGTTGGCTCCTTTTGCTTTACAACAAGTCCGTGAATTGGTTTGTTCTTCCTGTTTTTTATAACGATATGCTCATAGTTTTGTGTATCTACCCAAGCATCGCCCTCTGCTCTTAAAATGTTTTCAGGGAGTGTAGGGTCTGTTGGATTTTTCTTTTCTTCCATTTCCTTTTTCTTTTCGGAAAAAGCTTTAGAAACTCTTGTGAGAACAAATCCGTTCATTGCAAAGCCTATGCCTGTAAAAACACCTGCTGCACCAAAAAGTGCTTTTGCTGATTTTTTCAAAATAAACACACCTTTCTGCTTGTCTTGACAATATTATACACCATGTTCAAATAAAAATAAATACTATTTAAAATATTTTTGTTGTTTTATATATTTTATTCTGCTATAATTACAAAGTGAAAATGTGTATATCTATACGGAGGATATTTTATGGCAAACGATGTTGTTTTTAAATCCAGAGCCTTTGGTGGCTACGATAAAACCGAGGTTATGGATTACATCAATAAGCTTTTAGAGGAAAAGGCCTCTCTTGAAAAAAACCTTTCAGAAGCAAATGCAAGATTCGCACAGGCAAACGCACAGCTTTTTGAGTTCCAAAGGGTGGCAGATGAAAGCGATGAGCTTAGAGCAAAGCTTGAGGAAGCACTTGCTGCAATTGATTCATTAAAAGCATCATTAAATGAAGCTGCACAGGAGTGTGCTACACTTAAAAGTCAGCTTGAAGAAAAGGAAACCGAAATAGGCAAGCTTCAGGAAGAATTGACTGAACGTCCGGAAGCAACAGAGCTTATTCTTGAAATAGAAGCACTTAAGGCAGAGGTTGCTCGTCTTAAAATCGAAGCAGAAAAGAAAAAGGACCTTGAAAGACAGGTTGGTGCCGCAATGCTCGATGCACGTGTACACTCCGAGGAGCTTATCGAGCAGGCAAAGGAAAAGGCTTCTGCTGTTACCCGTACTGTTTATAACTCTATTGGTGAAACAGCAGTTAAGATAGATGAGCTTTCAATTGGTATAGGTGAAATCGCAAGGAGCTTCTTAAAATCAGTTGAAGAGGTTGAGCTTCGCATTAAGGCTCTTACAGGTGATATGAGCAAAACTGCACAGCTTCTTATCTCTGAGGGCAGTACAGCTACAGAAGCACCGACTCAGCCTACAGTGGAGTATGATTTTTCAACCGGCTCTTCGGTTCCCGAAAGCACCGAGGTTGATTTTGACGTTGTTGATGATGACGATGATGGTGCCGACAGCGAGAATGGTGAAGAATGAGCGAATATTATTTACAAACCGAGAATATAAATGATTGGGCAGAGCTTCTCAAAGCAGGAGATTCCGTTTTCTTAAGTGGAGTTATCTATACTGCAAGAGATGCTGCTCACAAAAGGATTCACCAGCTTTACGAAAGTCAAATGGAGTTACCCTTTGACTTGACCGATTCTATTATATACTATGCAGGTCCAACCCCTGCTAAAGCCGGTCTTGCAGTAGGTAGTATAGGCCCTACCACATCCTCAAGAATGGATTGCTTTGCACCGTTTATGATGTCCCTTGGTCAAAAGGCAATGATTGGCAAGGGCAACAGGTCTACTGAGGTTGTAGAAGCAATAAAAAAGCACAATGCCGTTTATTTTGCGGCAATCGGTGGCGCAGGTGCATTGTATTCAAGGTGCATCGAAAAATGTCTGGTCATAGCCTTCGAGGAGCTTGGCTGTGAATCCGTTAAAAAACTTTACGTGAAAGATTTTCCATTACTTGTTGCTATTGATTCAAAAGGAAATTCAATTTACAAATAACGAGGTGCTCTTGAAAAAATTCTTTGATTATTTCAAGACGTTAAAAGAAGTCGGATCGTAGCCATGT
>JAZSJL010000188.1:0-3421 GCA_045534355.1 Acutalibacteraceae bacterium | reverse complement strand
CTGTTGTTTTCAGCTCTGTAAAGCCTTTGTCAATGAGCAGTTCAACACATCTGTGCTCATCCTGTGGCTCAACAAGAAAATCCACGTCGCCAATAAGACGAAACAACGGGTCTTTATAGTATAGAGAACAAGCAAATCCCTTTATGATCGTATATGGAATACCTGCCTCACTCATTAATTTGTGAATAAAAACGTGCTCACCTATACGCCGTGAAACAGCTAAAACAAGCTCACTTATTTTGCCTCTGATATGATTAGCCACGTCAGACGGTACACTATTTGGAATACCATTTGCAAAAATTGAAAGAGGTACAGTCTGGATATATGCTTCCTGCCAGATATAATCCCATTCATCTGAACACACATTCACAGACCTGCTGCAGCCAAACAAATTGTTTGCAAGCAAGTCTAAAAGTGACTGTTCAATTGCAGATGGGTGGTTTTTTTTTGACATAAATTATTCTCCGAATGTTATTTTTGCTCAATGCAAGGCAAAACAGCGTTGCCCCAATCCTTAAACCAATGCTTAAGCTTTATGGATTCATCGCCGTGCTCAACTGTAAATCTCAATGCAGTTGCCCTATCATAAAACATAACATTACCTGCATTGTCATTGTCATAAAGAATTACGTCTACTGTATATTTACCCGGTACAAGGTAAGCTGTATCAAAGGTGAAATCGGCAGTATTTTCACCTTTTTGATGATTAAGCTCACCACCAAACACCACGCCAACGGGACTTGCATCTATACCATTGACAACAAGCTTCATTCTTAAAGTCTCTTTGTCATTTTCGCTTAGCCACTTTATTCTGAAGGTGAATTTTTCACCATACTCAAGCTGTGGTTTGTCTTTATCAAGAATTTCAAGGCTTTGCAGAAGGTGTCTGCGATTACATTTAGGGTGCCTGTCTGCCGTTGAGGTGTCGAAAAATGTAGTATCATCAAGGGCTTCGTTTTTCATATAGATTGCAATAGCTTCTTCGGTATTGCCCTCAAAGATAACCTTACCCTTAGAAAGAACAATACACCTGTCGCAAAGGCTTTTAACCGTTGCCATATTGTGGCTGACATAGAGAATTGTTCTGCCCTCTTCGGTGGCTACCTTCTTCATTCTCTCTATACACTTATTCTGAAAATTCACGTCACCAACAGCGAGAACCTCATCCATAATCATAATTTCGGAATCAAGGTGAGAGGCTACTGCGAAGGCGAGCTTAACCTTCATACCACTTGAGTATCTTTTGATTGGCGTATCAATAAACTGTCCAACCTCTGAAAATTCTACTATTTCATCGAACTTTTTATCTATTTCAGCTTTACTCATACCGAGAATTGCACCATTGAGGTACACATTCTCTCTGCCTGTAAGCTCAGGGTGGAAGCCTGTGCCTACTTCAAGCATTGAGGTAATTCTGCCATTAAGATATATATTTCCTTTAGTAGGTGTGGTAACTCTGCAAATAAGCTTTAATATTGTAGATTTACCTGCACCGTTGTGGCCTATAATACCGATTGCTTCACCTTTTTTCACCTCAAAGGACATATCATCAATAGCAAGGAAGCGCTCATTTTTGCCATACGCTTTCTCGCCTATTTTCAGGTTAGGGTCCTCTTTTTTTAAAAGCTTTGCTATTTTAGATTGTATTTCACCCTTAAGGGTTGCACCCCCAATGGCACCGAGGCGGTATTCCTTAGAAACGTTCTGGACTTTTATTGCTAATTCTCCCATACCACACCTCACACTGTATCCATAAAGGTTTTTTCCGATTTGCTGAACATAAGCGCACCTACAACGGCTACTGCAATTGTGGTTACCCAACCAATTCCATAAAACAGCCAATCAATCTCACCTGCGCCAAGGAAGGCGTACCTGAACACATTTATTGCAGGTGTTACGGGATTAAGCATATATATGTTGTAAATTACAGAATTCGTCATAATCTGAGAACGGCTGAACATATCGTACGCTACAGGAGAGCAATAGCTCCAAAGGGAAACTCCGAAGCCTACAACCATTGTTAAATCACGATATTTTGTAGTAAGGGCAGAAATAATCATACCCAAGCCCATACCTAAAACTGATAACTGAATCAGTACAAGTGGTGTTAAAAGAATAAATAAATTAGGTTGCACCCCTGCACCTGTTACACAATAGTAAACAAGAAAGATAAGCATAAAGGCAAACTGAATAAAAAAGCCTATAAACTGCGAAATTGCCGTAGAAATAGGCATTACAAGGCGTGGGAAATACACCTTGCCCAATATACCTGCATTACCTGTAAATGTATGGGAGGTTTCTGTAAGGCAATGTGCAAAAAGAGTCCACACTATTGTACCGGAAAGGTAAAATATGAAATTGGGAACACCCTCTGCACCAAGACCTGCAATATTACCAAAGAACACGGAATATACAACTGTGGTAAAAAAAGGCTGAATAATTGCCCAGGCAGGGCCTAAAACAGTTTGCTTATACTTTGCCACAAAGGAGCGACGAACAAAAAGGAAAATTAAATCCCTGCAGTTCTTCAGACCCTTTACATCAATATCCCATATTTTGTTTTCAGATTTTATGATCGTTGTCCATTTTTGTTCCATGATTATCTCCAATTATAAATTTATAATTCAAAAATTTCTTTTAAGGCTTTATAAACCCCTGACTCAGCGCAACTTGATGTAAAGTATTTTGCTTTATTTTTTATCATATCTGGAGCTGTAGACATTGCAACACAATCAGGAATGTTCTCAAAACACTCAATGTCATTTACATCATCTCCAAAATACAAAAAGCAGTCCCAACCCACATCATAATATCTGCAATTAAGCTCTTTTATGGCATTGTATTTATTTACGTTTTTATTCAAAATTTCAATAAAGTTATCTCCATATCGATGAACAGTATATCTATCCCTCAATTTATCAATAAAATGGCAATTAGATAATAATATTTTTTCGATATTATTAATTCTCAAAAAAATCAGATTTTTCCATGTAATAAATCTTTTTTTCCCTTGTGTTTTTTTCAAAGATTTCTTCTTAACAACACAAAAGTCTTTGTCTTTGGTAAAAAAAGTTATATTGCTCTCACCCATTCTTCGCAGAAAAAACAAATCTTTTTTTGAGAGATGGTTAGTTTCCCATACTTTTTCACCTAGATAATCGTATATATATTGACCATCGCAACTAATCAAAAAATCATTTTCTTGTAACATTAATTCTTTTGAAAAGGCTAACATTTCTTCGATATGTCTACCGGAAACCAAAACTATATTAATATTAATATTTTTTAATTCTCTGATTATATTTTTTTCTTTTTCATCTATTTTTTTATCCGGTGTCAATAACGTACCGTCTAAGTCAAAACATACAACCTTATACATAAAAATGCAACCTCAGAATCTCTTAATTTTTTTAATATCAAT
>JAZSJL010000305.1:0-4888 GCA_045534355.1 Acutalibacteraceae bacterium | reverse complement strand
GACTTTAACTACGAGGTATCTCGTTCCCTTGCAGCGTGCGAGGGCGCTATACTCATTATTGACGCTTCGCAGGGTATTGAGGCTCAAACACTTGCTAACACATACCTTGCCCTTGACCACAACCTTGAATTAGTGCCCGTTATAAACAAAATAGACCTTCCCTCTGCTGACCCTGATAAGGTTTCGGCAGACGTTGAGGATATTATCGGTATCCCTTGTCAGGAGGCACCACGAGTTTCAGCAAAAACAGGTCAGAACGTTGAGCAGGTATTAGAGCAGATTGTAGAGCTTATTCCTGCACCGGAGGGTGACGATGCTGCTCCGTTCAGAGCTCTGATATTCGACTCCGTGTACGATAACTACAAGGGTGTCATTGTATACGTACGAGTTAAGGACGGCACTATAAGAACCGATGACACAATGCGAATGATGGCTACCGGTGCAGAATTTACGGTTGTTGAGGTTGGTACGCTTAAGGCTACGGGACTTAACCCAACAGGAATACTCCGTTCAGGTGAGGTTGGCTACATTACAGGGTCAATCAAAACTGTTCGTGATGCTGTTGTTGGCGATACTGTTACCCTTGCTACAAACCCTGCAGGCGAGGCTTTGCCTGGCTACAGAAAAGCTACACCTATGGTTTACTGTGGTATTTACCCTGCAGATGGTGCCGACTATGAAAATCTTCACGAGGCACTTGAAAAGCTTCAGCTTAACGATGCTGCACTCACCTACGAGCCTGAAACCTCAGGAGCTTTAGGCTTTGGCTTCCGTTGTGGCTTCCTTGGTCTTTTGCACCTAGAAATCATACAGGAGCGCCTTGAAAGAGAATATGACCTTGACCTTGTTACAACAGTACCAAGCGTTATTTATAAAATACACCTTACAAATGGGGAGGTTGTGGAAATTGATAACCCTACCCACTACCCCGACCCTGCAGAAATTGACTTCTGCGAGGAGCCTGTTGCAGATGCACATATTTTTGTGCCTACGGAATACGTCGGCTCTGTTATGGAGCTTTGCCAGGAAAGGCGTGGTACCTTTAAGAATATGGATTACATTACAGGTGACCGTGTTGAAATAAAATACGATTTACCTCTTAATGAAATAATTTACGACTTCTTTGATGCTCTAAAATCACGTACAAGAGGCTATGCTTCTCTTGACTACGAAATCTCAGAATACAGAAGGTCAAATCTTGTTAAGCTTGACGTACTTCTTAATGGTGATATTGTTGATGCACTCTCCTTCATTGTGCACTCTGATAAGGCATACGGCAGAGCAAGAAAGATTGCCGAAAAGCTTAAGGATAATATTCCGAGGCAGATGTTTGAAATTCCTATACAGATGGCTATCGGTGGCAAGGTTATTGCAAGAGAAACAGTTAAGGCTATGAGAAAAGACGTTCTTGCAAAGTGCTACGGTGGTGACATCACACGTAAAAAGAAGCTTCTTGAAAAGCAGAAGGAAGGTAAGAAGCGTATGCGCTCCTTCGGTACTGTTGAGGTGCCTCAGGAAGCATTTATGGCTATACTTAAGCTTGATGACGAATAAGGTGATTACTTTGAAATCAAATAAATGTTTTTTTGATATTTACCACCAAACAGGAGATTCTCATATCTTTTCATACAGAAGCAAAATGATGGTGTATGAGGAGGTATTCGGTGACGGTGCACTTGTAAGCGCAGGCTATAATGCAGGTGGCTACCCACTCAACGTATTAAGAAACTTCCCTTCTCGCCTTAACAGAAAAAAGTTTGCAGAGCCTTTTGCTTTCAACCTTGAAATTGACGGACAGAGCGTTGATTTCGGCTTGGAGTACATTGATTTTGAGGAAGAAAAAAGCAATTCGTCGCTTCACACTATAATAACACTTAAAAGCACTATAAAGCCGATTTTAATCAAGGTACACACTATATTAGACGGCACACAGATGTTCAGCCGTTGGTTAGAGGTCAAAAATCTTTGTGATTCACCTTTAGTAATAAGCAGACTTTCTCTATTGAGTGGTGGTATTGAATCCCTGAATGACGATATTCTCGAAAATGCAGACAGCATTGATAACGTATACTCCTTAGGCTATTTTTCAAACGATGCCTGGGGCAACGAAGGTCAATTCAAGTGGTCAAGCCTTGAAGCAGGCTGTACAAAAGCAATAGAGTCACGCTTCGGCAGAGACAGATTCCGTCATCCCCTTTTATTTATAAAAAACAATCTTAACGGACAAATCTGGTTTTCTCAAATAGGCTACAGTGGTGGCTACAGATTTACAGTTGACCTTAATGCAAGGCCCGGCAAGTGCTTCTCTCACCTTTCATTCAAGGCTGAAATTACAGGTCACAAGCCTATATACGTAATTGGCGGAAATGAAACCTTTGTTTCCCCTACGGTGCATATAGGTCTTGTACAAGGCGATTTAGATTGTGCTGTAAATGAAATGCACACTCACATAAGACGCTCTGTTTTAAATACTCCCGAGGCAGACGGCTCACAGGCACTTATTAACTGTGGTATGGGTGCAGAGCACAATATGAGTGTTGAGGAATCAAAGAGCTTTATAGACCAATTCGCATTGATGGGTGGAGAGATTTTCACCATAGATGCAGGCTGGGTTTGCCCTCCCGGTAAACAAACAGAGTGGGGCTCCTTTAACGGCTTGAACACTCCCCATAAGGACAGATACCCCGACGGTATTAAGGTTCTGTGTGATTATGCGCACAGCAAGGGATTAAAATTCGGTTTGTGGGTTGATATTGAAAGCATAGGAGAAGATTGTCCGCTTAACGAAATGCACCCTGAATGGCGTTCTGTTAACGTTTTTGGAGAGCGCACAGGTAAATTCCTTGATATGTCTATCCCTGAGGTTACAGAGTGGGCAGAAAGTGAGCTTACACGAATAATCGAAGAATACGGGCTTGACCTTTTGAGAGTTGACCACAACGTTGATTTTACAGAATACTTTGGAATGCGTGATACAGGCTACGGAATACCAGAATGTGTTTGCCTTAAGCACAACCAGGCTGTATATGAAATGTATGCCCGTTTAAAGAAACGCTTCCCCAACGTTATTTTTGAAAACTGTGCAGGTGGTGGTGGCAGAACTGACCTTGGTATGATGAAAAGCTTTAACCACACCTGGGTCTCGGATTGGCAGAAGATGCCTCGCTCAATTGCAATAACCAACGGTATGACTATGGCTTTACCACCTGAAAGGGTTGACAGACTTTTTGCAGGAATGGGTTGCCACACAGTAGGTTCCTTTGATGCACACCTTAGAAACACAATGCTTGGTCACATATCACTCAATGTTGTATCCCCTGCCGGTGCAAAGCTTAACCCTGTACAAATTAATTTCATAAAGCACTCTACAGATATTTACAAAAGCTTTATAAGACCAATTTTGGGCAACTGCAGAACATACCACCACACACCTGATTTAACAGATTGCAATTACTCTGTACTTGAAATTTCTGCACAGGATTCAACAAGTGGTGCTATTACGGTTATAGGCTTATGCAATAAAAATGCAGAGGCTATAACAGTAGTGCCTAAGGGCATTGATATATCAGCCAAATACAAAATTACCCTTGATAACAATGGCTACTGCTATGAGGCTACAGGCGTACAGCTACAAAAGGATGGCATTAATGTCTACATAAACACTCTATCCTCCGAGCTTGTGTTATATGAAAAACTATACTGCTGATTCAAAAGAAATCTCCCGTTGGTCAAACCAACGGGAGATTTTAATATTAATAAGTTTTTATGCCACAGTGAATATGCTAAAGAGCTTCAATATGAGATTCATAACCATAGCAAAAACGCTTTCTATGCTGAGCATTTGGGTGTTTACAGGGCTTGTTGAAACCTCTTTTTCACCACAAACCTCGCAAACGCCCTCATCGTTTAAGGTATGGCCTGTGGGGTTGGAGGTGTAGTCAGTATAATATATCCCACAACAATCACAGGAATACTCAATACAACCATACTTTGTGCAGGTTGGTGGAACAGTAGTATTTTTGTAATTAAAATGCACCTTTGCATTTAAAACTGGTCCATTACCTGTTCCTATTGTTATAGCTTCCCACTGTTCTTGAGAACCTGTATAATACACATGTGCAATGTTTCCACAAATAGAAAATGCATAATTCCCTATAGCTGTTACTTTTTCTGGAATTATAATGCTTGTGAGTGCACTAGTCCGAAAAGCATCTTCTTCAATTGATGTTACAGTATCAGGAATTATATACTTTTTATTTGCATTAAAACTCGGATAATGAATAAGTGTTGTTTTATCTTTATTAAATAAAACCGTGTACTCATCATTTGAAAAAAATGGATTCTGACTATCCACCACATAACAATATGGATTATTATAAAATGGAATAGGTATTACATCAATTGACGACACACCTTTCCCTAATTTTAATTCTATTATACGACAGTTTCCAAAAGCACCTTGAGCGATTGTTGTTACGCTATCGGGAATGTGTATATACTTAACAATATCATAGCATCCAAAAAAAGCTTTGTAACCAATTTCAGCTATACCTTCTCCGAGTGTAACATTATGAAGACGTTCGCAACCTTCAAACGCACTTCCCCCGATTACACCATCATTATTACCACACGTATCTACACCAATCGATACAGTTTTTAGCCACTCACAATTATAAAAAGCTTCTGTACCAATCTTCACCGAGCCATTTCCAATTGTAACGGTTGTAAGCCTATCAAGTTCATAAAATGCATAATCACCTATTGTTTTTATACCACTACCAATCGTTACATCAGATAGCACCTTACAACCACTAAACGCACTATAACCGATTGTTTCAACACTATCCGGTATTATTATACTTGTAAGGCTGACACAACCAAAAAATGC
>JAZSJL010000288.1:0-2558 GCA_045534355.1 Acutalibacteraceae bacterium | reverse complement strand
AAGTTGCCTATTTATTTTTTATTCTTCCCTGGAGAATTGGAGTCACCGCCGAAAGAACCTCATGCGCCTAACAGGAGTGAATTATTATGTCAAAATTAAGAGTTGCCCTTATTGGTAACGGTGGTATTTGCCGTGGCAGTCACGTTAAGCACTACTATGAGGACGAAAGAGCAGAGGTAGTTGCTTTCTGCGATATTATTGAGGAAAGAGCAATAGCACTTCGTGATAAATATTTCCCTGATGCTGCTGTTTACACAGATTACAAGGAGCTTCTTAAGGATGAAAGCATAGATGCTGTTGATATTTGTACACCTAACTACCTTCATTCTATAATCGCTGTTGACGCCTTCAAGGCAGGCAAGCACGTGTTGTGTGAAAAGCCGGATGCCATTGACGTTACAGAGGTTCTCAAAATGAAAAATGCTGCCGACGAGGCAGGCAAGGTGCTTATGGTTATCAGAAACAACCGTTTTGCCACAGCCTCACAGTATGCAAAGAAGTTTGTTGAAGAAGGCAAGATGGGTGAAATCTACTGTGGCCGTTGTGGATGGCAAAGGCGCAGAGGCATACCGGGCAAGGGTGGCTGGTTTACCACAAAGGCGCAATCCGGTGGTGGCCCACTTATCGACCTTGGTGTACATATGATAGACCTTGCCGTTTGGCTTATGGGTAACCCTACTCCCGTTGCAGTAAGTGCAAACACTTATACTAAATTTGCCGATAACGATACAAGCGACTCCGTAAACTCTAAGTTCGGTGATGCAAATGCACAAGGCACCTTTGACGTTGAAGACCTTGCAATGGGTATGATTCGCTTCGACAATGGTGCCGTTCTTCAGATAGAGTTCAGCTGGGCATCAAATATCAAGGAAGAAAACCGTTTTGTTGAGCTTCGTGGAACAAAGGCAGGCCTTACCTGGAAGGAAAATGAGGTTGAATTCTTCACAGAGGATGAGGGTCAGCTTCTGGATATTATTCCAAAGGGCAAAATGGATACCGATGGCCACAAGCATAATATCCGTAACTTCATTGATGTGCTCACCGAGGGTGCAGAGCCTGTTTTCAAGCCATCACAGGGCGTGGATATGATTAAAATCCTTTGCGCTATTTACGAATCTGCAGAAAAAGGCAGAGAAATCCTTCTTTGATTTTTAATTATTTCATTAAAATTATAATTTTCTAGATATAATTTACCAGATAATATGCTATATAAAAAGAGCTTCGCTACTGCGAAGCTCTTTTTTGGTGCAGAAGAAGGGACTTGAACCCTCATGAAATTGCTTTCACTAGTACCTGATGGTAACAAGACCTGGGTGATAAGCCACAAACCCAGTAGAATCAAGGGTTCTCGGCCTTTCAGTTTTTCAGGTTTTCTAACTATCTGCATAATAATATAGAAAAATTAGGTTGTCAAGCTATAATTCGGCATACTATAAAAATATATACGCTAAATTGAAGTTGCACTTCAATCAAATTATAATGTGCATAATTCGCACTCTTCTAAAAACCAAAAGTGCAAATTTTGCACTTTTCTCTTGACTTAAAAGTGCAAAAATGATATAAAATATTTAAAGGAGATGGGATAATGTCTACTTTAAAACAACTAAGGTTATCAAAAAAACTCACTCAACAAGAAGCAGCTACAATTTTAGGTGTGTCTTTGCGTTCCTATAAAGAATACGAGAATAATGAAAGCAAGGTTGGAACACTTAAATATCGTTCTATGGTAAGCGAGCTTGAAAATCATATCGTATTAGACGAAGAGCACGGCATACTTACAATTGATGAAATTAAAGAAGGCTGTAAAGCTGTATTGGATGAATACGACGTTAAATATTGTATCCTGTTCGGCTCGTACGCTAAAGGAAAAGCAACAGAAAAAAGCGATGTTGATTTGCTTATATCAACAGAAATTGTAGGCTTAAAGTTTTTCGGTATTGCAGAACGACTCAGAGAAACATTACACAAAAAGGTTGATTTGTTAGACCTACGACAATTAGCAGATAATCAGGCATTAATTGATGAAATATTAAAGGATGGTATAAGAGTATATGAACAATCTGAAAAATGATGCTTATTATATTGAAAAATATTAACTGACCTTAATTTTATTTCAAAGCATATGTCAAATGTATCTAAAGACGAGTTTGAACAAAACGAAGTGCTTTTAGATTCAATGTTGTTTCGCTTGATTCAAGTTTCTGAAAATGCAAAGAGAATGTCGGATGATTATAAATTGAGTAGAACAGATATTCCTTGGAGAGATATTTCAGGTTTGCGTAATCGTGTAGTTCATGATTATGGCAGTGTTGATTTGAAGATAGTCTATTCAACATTAGTTGATGATGTCCCTGAATTGATAAAATTGTTTGAAAAATAAGGATTAATTAACAAAATGAGCTGTAAAAAACGCAAGGTTTTTACAGCTCATTTAATTATTGGTGCAGAAGAAGGGACTTGATGGGCTCTGCCCATCATTCGCAAGTGCCTTGCGAACCCCGATTGTGTTCGCCTTCGGCGAGGGGGTTCAAGTCCCGATTACTTAATCAATACAAAAA
>JAZSJL010000169.1:0-2577 GCA_045534355.1 Acutalibacteraceae bacterium | reverse complement strand
CGAAGATTCATTTCGTACATATCGCCCTCGCAAAGACCCTTATAGCCACGGCGAATACCCATAACTCGCATACCACTTTCGCAACCACTACGAACAACTGCACGAATAGCAGCGTTCATACCGGGAGCGTCGCCACCACTTGTAAGAACACCAATTGTTTTCACTTTCAAGTACCTCCAAAACCAAAGAATGTTATCTTTTTAACCTTATGGATTATATCACACAAAATATAATCTTACAAGAGAATTTGTTAAAAATAGACATTAAATTTTAAATCACAGCACAATAACAACGTTTTCGTCTCCTAAAATGAATCTCAATTCATTTTCCAAAGGTTTGTTAACTGTTGTTAAATAGCTTTCACCAAGAAATTCGTATTTGCTTGTATCCTTGAAATACAGATAAACAGGAGTTTTTCCTTCAAAAATGGAAATAAGATTTTTAATCGACGAAAGCTTTTCATCATCTGCAGTTTCAAGACGAAGGAAAACACCCTTCTTTTTGTTTTGCGAGCCACTGCCCTTTTTCCCGTTTTGTGAGCTTTGTGAGGGTGCTGCTACAGTTTTGGGTGCTACGCTTATTTTTTCTGCAATAAGCTTTATTTCATCATCCTTAACAGAAAGCCTGCCCTCAACAAGAATTATGCTGCCCGAGCTGAGCAAGGGTGCATAGGTTGCATAGGTTTTCGGGAAAACAACAAGCTCAAGGCTACCATACAAATCCTCCACAACGGAAAATGCCATTGTTTCATCTCTTTTGGTAACCTTCTTTTTTGTGCTTTCCACAATACAAAGGAACTCAACCTGCTTGTTATCTATTTCATTACCACGATCTGCTTCTATAAGCTCCTGTAGTTCAATAGTTTTAGGACAACCGAGGTTTTCACCGGCTAATCTGTACTCCTCCAACGGATGACCTGAAAAATATAGCCCGGCTACCTCTTTTTCGAAGCTCAATATTTCATCTGTAGGAAATTCATCGAAATGAGCAAATATGGGCTCGTTTGAAAAGTCCTCACCACCAAAGGCAGAAAACATATCAAGCTGACCACCTGCATACATATCGCTTTCCTTAGATGCACTCTCTAAAGCAAGGTCGATATTGTGAATCATCTCATTACGATTAAGATCAAGCCCGTCGAGAGCACCTGCCTTGATAAGGCACTCAAGCGCTCTTCTGTTAAGCTCGGGGCCATAAATACGCTTACAGAAATCCCAATAGCTTTTAAACTGACCATCCTGTTTT
Organism: Acutalibacteraceae bacterium; assembly: GCA_045534355.1. GTDB lineage: Bacteria > Bacillota > Clostridia > Oscillospirales > Acutalibacteraceae > DTU089. Next base: position 1,332 of record JAZSJL010000169.1, on the reverse strand, counting down.
CTTGATTCATTAATTTTTTTAATTAAAGAACGGCCAATATTTTTGATACCAAGCAAAGAAAAAACAATTTCATTACCCGAAACATCAAAGGAAACGGTACTTCTGTTAACGTGGGGAGCAACAACGTTTATCCCCAACCTGTTACACTCGTTTATATATAAAACAGTTTTAGAAACGTCACCTATAACACTTGTTAAAAGAGCAGCCATAAAGGCTTCGGGATACTTAACCTTTAAATAAGCTGTCTGGTACGCTACCAAGCCGTATGCTGCCGTATGGCTCTTATTGAAGCCGTAGGAAGCAAAGGAAATCATATCGGAAAAAATATCATCTGCAGTTTTTGCGTCTATGCCGTTGCGCACAGCTCCGTTTATTATATATTCTCCGTTTTCATCCTTTAAGCCATAAACAAAAATCTCACGCTCACTCTCCATAACGTCACGCTTCTTTTTGCTCATAGCTCTGCGAACAACGTCAGCTCGACCATAGGAGTACCCTGCAAGAGTTCTGAATATCTGCATTATCTGCTCCTGATAAACCATACAGCCGTTTGTTTCATCAAGAATATCCTTAAGAAGAGGTGTTCTGTACTGAATATGCTCGGGGGTTTTGCGATTATCAAGGTAGGTGTCTATAAAGAACATCGGCCCCGGTCTGTAAAGAGCAATTGCTGCCGCAATATCAGAGAAACAGCTTGGCTTCATATTCACAATAAGGTTAGTCATTCCACCACTTTCGCATTGAAAAACACCCAAAGTATTACCCTTTGACATTTCCGAGAAAACCTCTTCACAATCAAGGGGTATTTTCTTTATATCAAAATTGGGCTCTGTTTTATGAACGTATTTAACAGCATCACTTATAACGGTTAGCGTTCTCAAGCCAAGGAAGTCCATTTTTAAAAGACCAAGCTGTTCAATTTCAGTCATAGTAAACTGTGTTACGGTCTGGTCACCATTTTTAGCAAGAGGCACGTAGCAGGAAACATCATCACGGGTGATAACAACACCTGCTGCGTGGGTTGATGCGTGTCTGGGCATCCCCTCAAGCTTAATAGCTGTATCAATAACCTTTTTAATATTAAGGTCGTTGTTATATAAAGCCTTAAGCTCTCCGTTTTTACTTAGTGCATCACTAATATCTCTGTAATCTCTTGTTATCTGTTTTGCAACAATATCACCCGTGCTGTAGGGAAGCCCCAATGCTCTTGCAACATCTCTTACAGCAGCCTTTGCCTGCAAGGTACCGAAGGTTACAATCTGCGCCACTCTGTCGGTTCCGTATTTGCGTGTAACGTAGTCTATTACCTCACAAGTCGGATCGTAGCCATGT
>JAZSJL010000310.1:0-2861 GCA_045534355.1 Acutalibacteraceae bacterium | reverse complement strand
TTGGCCATTAGTATTGTCTTCCTAAGACCGCTTGGCCTCCGACTTGGAATGAGGAGTTCAGGGGAAGCTACGCTTCCGAACATTATAAGCTTCGCAAGAGTTAAGATAGAAGAAATGTGTAGTTGTTGGTTTGCCTGCCTTCGAAGGCGGGGGGACCATCGTTTGCGATGGTGGGTGGTTCTCGACACATACAGCGTCGTTTTGCCGTAAGGCAAAAACCTCTTCTTTCATTTTATGTAGGTGAAGTTTTTTGTTTCACAAAAAGTGAAGTTGTGATAAATCACAGTGAAGTTTTGTTCTGGTGAACAAAGTGAAGTTAAGTTTGCCACTGCACCATAAGGTACAACTTCACTATCGAAGATAAATTCACTCACTTTAGTGAACTTCACTTGCCGTCAGGCAAACTTAGTTGATTTAAGCTCTGCTTAAATCACGGAATAACATTCCCTGCGCTTGAGAAGATTTCGTACCATTCCTGCTTTGTAAGTGTTATATCAGCTGCTTTAGCGCACTCAAGGAGTCTTTCGGGATTCATTGTGCCTGTAAGTGGCTGCATTTTTGCAGGGTGACGAAGAATCCAAGCAATAACAATAGTTGATTTTGTAACGCCGTATTTGTCTGCTAATTCCTGAAGCTTTGCATTTATTTCAGGGAAATCAGGGTTGTCTACATATACGCCCTCAAAGAAGCCGTACTGGAATGGTGACCAAGCCTGAATTGTAATATCCTCATATCGGCAGTATTCAAGCACACCACCATCTCTGTCAATGGCATTATCCTCACGCATATTAACGTAAAGGCCTTGCTTTACAATGTGGCAGTCTGTAATGCTGAACTGAAGTTGGTTTGCACAAATCGGCTCCTCGCCTAAGTATTTCTGTATAAGGCGCATTTGCATAGGATTTTGGTTTGAAACACCAAAGTGCTTTACCTTCCCACTTTCCTTAAGGTAAGCAAATGCCTCTGCTACCTCCTCCGGCTCGTAGAGAGTATCCGGTCTGTGTAAAAGTAAAAAGTCAAGGTAGTCTGTACCAAGTCTTTTAAGGCAACCCTCTGTTGACTTAATAATGTGCTCCTTTGAAAAGTCAAACATAACCTTGCCGGGGCATATACCACACTTTGACTGGAGAATGATTTTCTCTCTTACATCGTCGTTCATTCCGATAGCCTGAGAGAAAACCTGTTCGCTTTTACCACCACCGTATAAATCGGCGTGGTCGAAAAAATTAAGTCCTGCACCCATTGCTGTATCAAGGAGCACTTTTGCCTCGTCTACAGTTTTGTCTGCCATACGCATACATCCAACAGCAATAACAGGTACGTCTACACCACTTTTGCCAAGTTTCATTGTTTTCATTTGAGTTTCCTCCAATCAATATATTTCACACAATATTCTTATTCTGTCTTTTCTGGTTGTTCCTAAAATCTCCGTGTAACGGAATCTTCCGTAGCCTCTTACGGAAATCATAGAGTTGTTTTCAATGTTTACGGAATTGCTTTTTGTCAGCTTTCCGTTAATAAAAACCTTTTCACCATCAATAAGGGCAGAAGATTTGCTTCTTGAAATATCATATACACCCGAAATAAGCACGTCAAGCCGTAACGAAGAAACAATTACCGTTTTCTCCTTGGGCTTTGGTAAATCCTCTGTTGGTATTTCGGTGCAGAATTCACAGCTGACGCTTGTGTGCTTAACCTTTGTAAGGTTATCCTTAATGAATTGTGCAATTGAGTCAAGGCAAATAAGGTAGCCCTTGTTGTTGCTTATTAAAATATCGCCGAGAGTTTCTCTCTTTATTCCAAGACCTATTAGTGAGCCTAAAAAATCTCTGTGAGTAAGGTCATCGGAGAATTTGTGGGAAAGTGGAGCAATACATATTATAGTAAGTGGTGGGTCCGGCTCATAGCAAAGCTCTCTTTCATCACCGAAGCAAGCAAGCTTTCTTTCTGCATCGGGGTAGCCACCATATAAGGTGTAGCCGTAGCGTAATTCCTCCTCTAAAAGAGCCTGCTCATAGGCATTGAGAAAATCACTGTATACGTATATATTTCTTGTTGCAGAGCGATTGTGTAGCTCCTTGAATCTGTTTCTTAATATATCTTCCTCGTTTGCCACAAAATCACCACCTTATTTTTTCAGTATAGCATATACACCGATAAAAAACAACAACCCTGAGCAGTTTATCAACTGCTCAGGGTTGGTTTTAAATCAATTATTCAGCATCAGGAGCATAGAGTTCCTTAAGCTTGAGGATGTGAGCGTATCTCTCCTGTGCTGTCTTCTCTGACTGAGCGAAGAGTTCTTCTGCTCTTGCAGGGAATGAGCGAGTAAGAGATGCATAACGAGCCTCGTTAAGAAGGAATTCTCTGTAGTTGCCTGTTGCAGGCTTAGAATCGATTGTGAATGGATTCTTGCCTTCTGCCTTAAGAGCCGGGTTGTAACGGAACATATTCCAGTAACCGCAATCGACAGCCTTCTTCATTTCGTTCTGGCAGTTAACCATACCACCCTTGATTGAGTGCATTTCGCAAGGTGAGTAAGCAATGATAAGTGAAGGACCGTTGTAAGCTTCAGCTTCTTTGATTGCCATAAGAGTCTGGTTGTTGTCTGCGCCCATTGCGATTTGTGCAACGTAAACGTAGCCATAGCTCATTGCGATTTCAGCAAGGCTCCTCTTTGCGATTGCCTTACCTGCAGCAGCGAACTGTGCAACCTGACCGATGTTAGAAGCCTTAGAAGCCTGACCGCCGGTGTTAGAGTAAACCTCGGTATCGAATACCATAATGTTTACATCGTTACCGCTTGCAAGAACGTGGTCAACACCGCCGAAGCCGATAACATAAGCCCAACCGTCACCACC
>JAZSJL010000177.1:0-10182 GCA_045534355.1 Acutalibacteraceae bacterium | reverse complement strand
ATCCGACTTAGCACCCTGTTAACCTTGCATACGAGGCTGCAACTGCAGACCTTAACGACGTTAATATGAATGATCCATACCATCTGGAGGCTTATGGTATTTCTACCGTAAACTACAACCGTGACGTTGAGGTTTTCCCTGTTCTTAATGCAATGTTTGAAAAGATTGAGGGTAAGAGTCCATATAAATCACCTACAGATATGGGTGTTAATATGGTTGGCTACTGCATTACAGACGATGAAGTTTGTTGCAAGGCTTCCCACGAGGAAATTGTAAGACGTTTCTTCACCACCCTTTGTGATAAAAAATTAGGTCAGCAAAACGACAAGGCAATAGCAAAAATCGAAAGCCTTATGAACCAGGCAGGTATTTCCGTTGAAAATGTCAGACCAACTGTTAAGGCTGCAATAGATAAGAGCAAGGGAACAGGTAACAGACCTGCTGTTGCAATCCAGCTTCCCAATGGTCAGATTGTTACCGGTAAAACAAGCGACCTTTTGGGCGCTGCATCTGCAGTTCTTTTGAACTCCTTAAAGGTGCTTGCAGATATTGATGACAGCGAGCTTCTTATTCAGCCCGAAATCATTGAGCCGATTCAAGCGCTTAAAACGTCAATCCTTGGAAACCACAATCCAAGGCTCCACACAGATGAAATTCTTATTGCCCTTACAATGAGTGCTGTTACAAGTCCTACTGCCAAAAAGGCATTTGACGTACTCACAGCACTTAACGGCAGCGAGGCACACGCAACCGTTATACTTTCACAGATAGACAGAGATACCTTCAGAAAGCTGGGCATCAACCTCACATGTGAGCCCCACCACGAAAGCAAAAAGCTTTACCATAAATAATTATAGATACAAGGTGTATTTACTGCACCTTGTATTTTTTTGTGTTTTGTGATATTATTTTCGGGTCGGTTATGGAAACAGGTGCAATTCCTGTACGAGCCCGTCGCCGTGATATGCAATAATTTTTCTTCCGTGGGAGCACCACACTCCCATTAAAAACCATTGGCTATGCTGAGAAGGTGAAGAAAAAGCATTAAGTCGAAATACTTGCCGACAATTGCCGTTTCTAAATGCGAGTGCCTGAATGAATCGGACAGAAAACAATTCTATTATAAAGGAGAAATACCAATGAAAAAGACAAACAACAAACGAATGTTGTCTGTCATCCTTTCATTTGTGCTTATTGTGGTTATGGCACTTTCAATGTCCGGATGCACAAACAACCAAGCTGAAGGAGATGTTGACACAACAAGCCCTTCAACGACGGAGCAAAAGGCAGAGCCCACCATTCTTGGTGAGGGAACTGTGCAATTCAGCTTCAGCGTTACCCACAAGGACGGCTCCGTTGCAGAGTTCATCATCAAAACTGATAAGGCGACTGTTGGCGAAGCACTTTCAGACGTTAATTTGCTTACAGGAGAAGCCGGTCCTTACGGTCTCTACGTAAAAACAGTTGACGGCGAAACTCTTGACTACGACACAGACGGAATGTATTGGGCATTCTATGAGAATGGCACATATGCCGTAAAAGGCGTTGACCTTACCGAAATTTCAGCAAACGTAAAATATGAGTTCAGAGCAGAAAAGTAAGACTAACGTAAAAGAGGTTGCCGTTTTTGGTATGCTGGGTGGCTTAATGTACGCCTCAAAGGTACTGATGGATGTTTTTCCCAATATACACTTCATTGGACTTTTCGTAACGGCAATTACAGTAGTTTACAGAAGAAAAGCCTTGTACCCTATATACATTTTTGTACTTCTCACAGGACTCTTAAATGGCTTTGGCACCTGGTGGGTACCATACCTGTACCTGTGGGCTGTGCTTTGGGGGGCAATTATGCTTCTGCCCAAAAATATGGAAGGCAAAACGAGAGCTGTTATATATGCAATCGTTTGCTCACTACACGGCTTTCTCTACGGACTTATGTATGCTCCCTTTCAGGCAATTGTTTACAACCTGAATTTTGAGGGCATTGTTGCCTGGTGGATTTCAGGCATACCCTTTGACCTTATCCACGGAGTCAGCAATTTCCTTACAACACTGTTGCTTGGCATACCCCTCATAAATATGCTTACTAAAGCCGAAAAGCTGGCAAAATAAAATTAAGCTCATTACACCCAAAAAGTGTAATGAGCTTTTTATTATTACTGATTTCAAAAAAGACCACCGTTGTATTTATATTGGTGCTTAAACAAAAACATACAGCCAACAATCAAGCTGACTAAAAGAACAACCGTACCTGCCGACTCCACAAACGGAATTGAAGGAAACAGCGCAGAAAACGCACTTAAGGCAACAGGAACACCCATTATCATAATAGTTTTCCCCATAGCCTTACAATAGCCCTCTCTGTCAACAACCCTATGGTAGTGGTAGGAGTGCATAAGAGAAATGTTACCCTTACTCACCGAAAAGCCTGAGGCACACAGCAAAAGCCCGATGGTAAATACAACAATAAACTGTGTAAGGTTCTCCGTGGACACCACCGAAACAGCGCTATCTATAAAATAAATAAACGTCGGTATTGCTGCAGGGAGCAAAAGCACACAAAAAAGCAGAGAGATGATAACCATCTGCAGTTTTTTCTTCTTTACTTCTTTTTCCTGTGATTGCATTGCACCAATCACATTTTTCTCTGCAATTTCAGCTAAGCTTTCTTTTTCAAAACGTGCACCTGCCAACAGCTCATTTACGCTCACACCGAAAAATTCACTCAACGCCAAAAGTGAGCTTACATCAGGGTAGCCCTTGCCTGTTTCCCAACGGGATATTGCCTTGTCAGAAACATTCAATTTATCAGCCAACTGCTTTTGTGTAAGATTACAGTCTTTACGTAATTGAGAAATAAATTCTCCACATTCCTTTGCTGACATAAAAAACACCTGCCCTCTGACTTGATTTTACCCGTACAACAAGCACAAAGTCAACCTATGAATCGTAGAATAATCCTCAAACATTCCTTCGCCAATGGAACAGATACTGCTGTGCGATACCCTGTGTAGCGTAATATTCTTTTGGAAAACCATTGGGGTACAGCTCACCAAGAATTCGCCTTACCCATACGTCCACAGGAAAGGCTTCGTATCTGCCAAATCCATAAAGGAGTGCACATTGTGCCACCTTTTCGCCCACACCCTTAATTTTAAGGAGCTCTGCCTTTGCTTCCTCAAAGGGTAAGGTCTTTACTTTTTCTATATCTACCTCTCCTGAGGAAATCTTTTGTGCTGCATCAATAATATATTTTGCTCTGAAGCCTGCACGTATAGGTGCCAGATCCTCAACTGTAAGCCTTGCTACTCTTTCTGCTGACGGGAAAGCGTAGCCCCCCTCAAGCTTTTCGCCGAAGTATTCACAAAAACGCTCAATAATACCCTTTATTCTGGGTATGTTATTGTTAGCTGAAATTATGAAGGAACAGATTGCCTCCCACTCATCCTGCTTAAGTATCCTTATTCCGGGAAAGGCTTTGCAGGCGCTTACAAGATTTTCGTCTGTGTAGGAAGCGATTATTTTACCGTAATCTCTGTCCAAGTCAAAATACACACGCCATACAGAGTCAAAATCCTCTTGGGTAATATTATAAAACGTAACCTTTGTATCATCTTGCCTGAGCTTTAAGTATTTCCCGTTAGCAACACCCTGCCAACAGCCATCCTCACTTTTTGACCAACGAAATGCCTGGCCACAATCGAGAGAAAGAGCTATATCTAAATTATCTGCATTGTATAAAACAATGTCTGTTTTTACAAATTCCACATCCATTTTTATCACCAAAAATATAATATAATAATATGGAAATTTAGTAAAGATTTTTTGTCAACCAATTTTATGAAAATTGTTCTTTTTCTGCTTTTTCAACAGTTTTTCCATATATTTTTTGTCTTATTTTTCTTTGTTCATTTTTACTAACGAACATTTATTTTTTTGCCATTTTTTACCTTTCCATTCTGTATAATTCAATAATCTCTAAACAAATCGTATATAAATGTTCAAAAATAAAAATTGTCAAAAAAAATATAGAAAATGTCGAAAACCTACTTGTACAGCCGTTTTCAAGGGGAGTTGTGCACATTTTGAACAGAGTTTTGAACAAAAACACGAGAAAAGGCGATTATACTTTTTGTATATTTTGCTGCTTGTCATTTTTGCCAAGAGGCAATTTTTTTATTTTCTAAAATCAAAATTACTTATAGAAATTAACATTTTGATTGTAGTTTTTTTCACAAATTTTCCATTCTTTTGGCAAAAATATATTTTCGGTGTGTTTTGTATATTTTCACAAAATTTCATAAATATATAAACATCGAAAAATTAAAAACACGGAGGGATTTTATGCTTAAGGGTGTTAACAAGCAGGTGCTTGAAATTAACGAAACTCAAAACAGCTTTTTTGAAAAGGCAATATTTTTTGTAAAACCCGAATATAGTGGTATGTCGGAGGGCAAATTGCGAGAAAGTGCAAAAAGAGAAATGGAAACAGCAGGTACTCCCCCTCACCAAAAAAGCTTTTACCGACTTAAGCTCAAGGGTGCTATAATTGTGGCAGGTTTTTTCATTGCAGGACTTTTTATAGGCCTTGCAGGTGGTAATTTCTTTTAAGCAGTAAGTTCTTTTAGATTGTAATTCAAGCTCATCTATGATAGTATATACTCATAAAGCATTAGGAGAAAATTATGAGATATAAACACATTTTCTGGGACTTTAACGGTACCTTAATAGACGACGTGGGTACAGCCCTTGGCTGTGTTAACGACCTTCTCGACAGAAAAGGTCGCCCACACATTACTCTTGAGGACTATTACACCTACGTTGAAACTCCCATTATCGGTTTTTACCGACACATATTACCTCCCGAGGAGCTGGATTTTGCAGAGATTTCACGGGATTTTCACATTGACTACGCTAAAAGAGCCGATGAAACACACCTTGCAAAGGGTGCTTATGAGCTTGTGCACTCTTTAAGGGCAAGGGGTGTTAAGCAGTACATAGTAACTGCAAATATTCAAAGTGAAGCCGAGGAGCTTTTGAAGAAATTTGATATTTTCCATTGCATAGACGTGCTCATAGGTGCCCAAAACACCCTGGCAGAAAGCAAAACCGAAAGAGCTGTAAAGCTTTTTGATTCTTTAGGCATAGACCAAAACGAAGCAATATTCGTTGGTGATACCCTTCACGACCTTGAAACGGCAAATGCCTTGGGTATAGATTGTGTGCTTGTTTCATACGGTCACCAAGGGCGTAGGCTCCTTCGGGAAAACAATGCTTACGTTGTAGACTCAATAGATGAGCTATCTGCTGTTTTGTCCGACGAAAGGTGTATTGATTTTCACACCCACTCCACCTGCTCGGATGGTACAATGACCCCTACAGAGGTAGTTTTACACGCTAAAAAGCGAGGACTTTCTGCAATTGCCCTTACGGACCACGACAGCGTTGACGGTATAAAAGAGGCTTCTGTTGTTGCAAAAGAAATTGGAATAGAGTTTGTTCCCGGCATTGAATTTTCTGCAGCAGACGAAACGGAAACTCACATTGTAGGTCTTTTTGTCGACCCCGAAAACGAGGCTCTCTTAAGCACAGTTGAAAGGCTACGTACAACAAGAGCGAAAAGAATGGAGGACATCTGCAATAAGCTGTGCGCTTTGGGAATGAATATTACGTATCGAGAGGTTCTTCATTTAGCCGGAGACGATTTTGTAGGCAGGGCACATATTGCACAGCTTATGGTTAAAAAGGGCTACTGTAAAACTATCAGGGAGTGCTTTGAGAAGTATATTGGCCTGGGTAAGCCTGCATACTCCGAAAAGGTGGATTTTTCTGCTGAGGACGCCATAAGAGCAATTAAGCTTTCCGGTGGTCTTTCCTTCCTTGCACACCTTCACCAGACGAAATATGATATAAATCAGCTTGAGGCACTTTTAATTAAGCTAAAAAAAGCCGGTCTTACAGGTGTTGAGGGCTACTATACGGAATACACGCCCGAGCACGTACGTCAGTACAGAGAATTAGCGCTTAAGCTGGGGCTTGCCATAAGTGGTGGCTCTGATTTTCACGCTGATATTAAGCCACACATAGAAATTGGTATTGGTGAGGGAAACCTCAAAATACCATATTACGTTTACGAAAACCTTAAGGCTCTAAAGGAGCGCAAATAATCTGAATTAAAACAGAATAACAGCAAAAAATAAAAACCGAGGGCAATGCAATGCATACTCGGTTTTGTTTTTTGGAGTGATATTATGTCGATTGATTATAAGCTGAAAACTAAAAGGCTTCTGCAGGGTAATGTTACTAAACTGTTTGTTATAAAGCTTACAAGCCTTATTTTACGCTACGGCACCATTCTTTCAAGCTCTGCATTAATTGTCTACGTAGTCAAAAGCTCGTTTTTCAAAGGCTTGAAGGAATCCTATGGTGTTTTTCCCGTAAGCCTTGCCTTTTACGTAATGTGTGCAACAGTCGTTTCCTTGTGTGTGCTTTTCTTTTTTGGCGTTTTGCTGGGAGAAAATATGTGTTTTTTCGAAAAAGCAACCGGTAAGCCGGTAAGCTTAAAAATGCTTTTTAGCTATATGGGTGCCTACACCTGCTCGCAAGCTCTTTTCCTGTACGCAAAAATATTTATCTGCAAGCTTCTGTGGCTTTTGCTTTTCTCCACACCCTGCCTTGTCTGTGTTTTCTGCCTTCAGCTTTTGCTGTCTCAAAACATAATCAGTGGAGCGTTATACTATATCTTAAGTGGTGCAATGTCAATAGTTTTTTCTGCCTCGCTTATTATGTGGCGCATAAGCACCCTGCGATACTCTGTAGCGCCGTATATATTTTGCCTCGACCCTCAAAAAAACATTGATATTGCTATAAATCAAAGCATTTCCTGTACCGATGAATTTTTGTTGGAATGTATTTCCAACGATATGCATTTATTTTTCAAGAGCCTGTGGTGTATGTTCATATTGCCTATCCCCTATACCACAATGTATATAAGGCTTTCTCGGGTAGTTTTTATGACCGATGCCATAGCCACCGACCTTAAGCTTTTACGGCTGTGCCAGGATATAGATTAATGCCATAATAAGCAATTCATCTGCGTCCTCCTGAGAAAGCAGCATAATAAGAGATAACAGCAGAGCCTTGTCGCTATCTAAATTTATATCCCCCAGTCCGTTTTCCAAATTCCCGAGAAACGGACCTTTTTTATTTTCTTCCCGTGGCTGTGATGGTGGGCTTTGGGAGGGCTGTGAATCATTCTGTGGTAAATATCCACCGGGCATTGGAATATGCCTTGGCTCCTGTGGTGGCTCTGCCTTGGGCTGTTCACTCTCAAAGCCTGCCGTTTTACGTGCTCTTTTTTGCATCTCCTCTGCCCTGCGTATAGCATCATTTTGCATTTTCACAATATCCTGATACGAATAATCTGCCACTACATTATCCCCCTTTCACGCAAAAGAGGCAGCACGGAAAGAAGTCTGACAAGCTTAAGTGCCTCGTCTGCCCTCTGCTGCCTTTCCTGCGACAGAAGTGGCTTGAGGGCATTTATGAAGTCAAGGCGTGAATCAGGCTGATTAAATGCCTGTAGAACGGGCACAAGTGCCGAAAGCTGTGACAAATCAGGCATACCAAGTCCGGATAAATCAGGAAAGCCCTGCTGTGTACCCTCGTTCTTTTCGGGTGACGGTGGTGGCTGTGGCTTGCTTTTACTATCCCCCAAAAAAGATGAGGCAATATTTTTTATATTCTCCATATCCTCAGGCGAAAGTGAGCTTAATATTGACCCGATATCGAAATCAGCCATTACCCTGCCCTCCGAAGAATTTTTTAAACAGCGCCCTGGCTGCATCGCTGTTCAAAATAGCCTTTGTTTTTTCCTCGTCGGAGAGAAGCTCTCGTACAGCCTTCGCCTGGCTTTCTGAAAGATTATTTTCAATAAAGCTTTCCACCTCGCCCTGCGAGGGCTCACTCTGCGGGCTTGTGTTTAATTTTTTATATAAATCACCTATATCAAAATTATCTTTTTTGCCGTTATTCATTGCAAACACCCCTTCTAAAATATATAATGTAGTAAATTATATATGTAAGCAGGGGTGAATATGCTTGAGGATAGTTGTTATATCAGACTCCCACGGTAGATGGCCAAATATAATTGAAGCTATTGTTAACTGGCCTACAGCAGAGGTTGTTTATTTCCTCGGTGACGGTGCAAGAGACTACGAGGATGCAAAAAGCATTCACGGGTGCAACAAGGCTTTTATCGGAGTAAGAGGTAATTGCGATATGTATTGCGACCTGCCCTTCAAGGATGTTCGTTCACTTGGGAGCGCTAAAATTTACGCCACCCACGGTCATTGTGAGCACGTAAAATACGGTATCGAGGAGCTTAAGCACCAGGCACGTAAAGAAGGGTGCAATATTGTTATTTTCGGCCACACCCACGAGGCTGTGTCCATATACGAGGATGGTCTTTACATATTTAACCCCGGAACAATGAAATACGGACAATACGGCGTTATTGATATTACAGATGGTGGTATTATTTGTTTAAATAAATATATATCCTTTTAATATATAAACCGTTTGATTATTGACATAAGCTTAAAATTTACTTATAATGATTGTAATTTCAGTATTATAAAAGAAGGTAGTGATACTATGGATTTTAAAACCTCTACCGGCTTGTATCTTATAGCCGGTGCAGTTATCCTCTTTGTGCTTGCACAATCTCTTTTCTTCCTTATAAAGGCATATAAGCGTGGTAAAGAGCTTGGCTTGGACAAATCAAAGCTTCGCAATGCGATAACCTCAAGTGCACTTTTCACAATACCATCATCCCTTTCGATTTTGGCAACGATTATTGCACTTGCTCCTGCCCTTGGTCTTGTTATTCCTTGGGTACGCCTTTCCGTTATTGGTAACCTTATGTACGAAACAACTGCTGCCGAGGCTGCTATGGAAGCCTTCGGTCACCAGGGTGGTATGGCTGTACCTGTTACAGACCCTGAAATTTATGCAGGTATTGCCTGGGTTATGACGTTGGGTATTTGCTTCTCACTTGTAATTCTTCCTTTCGTTGCAAAGCCACTTCACAAGAAGTTTGTTGCTGCAAGCACCAAAAAGGAAGAGCCTACGGAAGACAACGCTGCTGCTCCTGCTGACGGTAAAAAGAAAAAGAGAGGTCTTGGCGGCTTTATCAACAGCTTTGCTACCCCTGCAATTTTTATCGGTCTTATCGGTGCATTCGTTGCCCGTGCAATAATCGGTGGTGGTAAGCCCGAAACCTTTGGTGACGGCGCCGGTGTGCTTTCAATAATCACACTCGTTGTTGCTATAGTAAGCTCAATCGTACTTGAAATTCTTGCAAAGAAATTCAAGCTCACCTGGTTAGAGCCGTTTGTTATGCCTATTGGTATGATAATTGCTATGATTGCCGCAATCGTTTTCTTCAACGTTCTTCCCGAAGAAATCGCAATGCTTGAATGGAGGGGTTAATTATGTCAAAGAAAAATAAAGCTCCTAAAACATATTACGACAGAGTTCACGCCTGGGGCAGAATTTCTACAATTTCAGCCCTCTGTGTACTTTTAATGTTCCCTGTAGCAGTCTGCCTTTACCTTAACGTTTTCCCACCAATAAGTGGTGTGCTTCAGGGTCTTCTTAAGCTTATTCCTACATACTGGACAGTTGCTGTAGTTGAGGTTCTCGTATATACCCCTATGCTTGGCGCAGGTGGTACATACCTTTCCTTCGTTACAGGTAACATTGCAAACCTTAAGCTCCCTTGTGCAATAAGCGCTATGGAGGGTGCAGACGTTAATGCAAACTCCGAAGAGGGTGAGGTTGTTTCAACAATTGCAATTGCAACATCATCTATTGTAACAACAATCATTCTTGCCGTAGGTATTCTTGCTTTTGCTCCGTTCCTTGAGGATTTCACAAACAGCCCTCTCCTTAAGCCGGCATTTGCACAGGTGCTTCCTGCACTCTTTGGTGCTTTAGGCGCAGGCTACTTTATAAAGCATTGGAGAATTTCCTTCTTCCCTATTATCGTTATGATAATTGTTCTTGTTTTCTCACCCGGTATGGGTGCAAGCACTCTCCTCTTTGTAGGTATTGTTGCTTCCGTTGGTGGTGCATTGTTTATGTACAACAAGGGTATGCTCGATAAAGTAAAATAAACAT
>JAZSJL010000294.1:0-1518 GCA_045534355.1 Acutalibacteraceae bacterium | reverse complement strand
GGTAAAGGTACAAGTACAGATGCTGCTCTTGTGGACGCAGATATACCTCCACAGGACGACAAGAAGGATGAGGAATAAGGATATGGAAAATCGTGAAAGAGGATTTTTCGGAAATCTAGCAAAAAATCCGTTTGTTGTGGTTCTTTTTGCAATTGTTTTAGGTATTTCTGTTTTTGTTGTTTTTACCTTATCCAAGGCTGTAAACAATAAAATTCAGATGCTTGAGGCAGAAAAGACGACTGCTGCACCGACTACACAGGCTTCGCTTCCTGCAGATGAAGGCGAGAATAAAAGCTCTGTAAAGGTAGGAACAATTAAAAAGTATTCCGACTTTGTAGAAAGCATAAGCATTAATAAAGAGGCAAACAGACTTGCTGTAACCGTTGTGTTTACAGATGAGGGTGCTCTTCTTGAGGAACACTTTGCACAAAATGCTTTTTCTATTGAGGTTGTACCTGTATTCCATTTCTATACCGAAAAGGGTGTGCAGCTTGAGGCTCCGGGTGAACTCAGATTATTAAGTGACAGCAAAAGCGTTGTTTATTATTTAAGTGAAATCGGTGATTATGCAAACGTATTATCACTTACAGAGCAAACAACAGTTACCTTTGAAAATATTTTAAGCAATGACTTCAACTTGTATATCAAGCACAAAACAAGAGATGGTGTAGGCCAGACCTTGTTTGGTACATATGGGCAAACTGTAGAGCAGTACAACGGAATTCATACTCCTGTGCCCACACCATATGTAGAGGCAAGTGAGGATATAAGCATTGTAAAGTCAACTCTTACCGATGATTATATCTGGCTTGATATCTACTTTAAAGACGAAGAGGCTTACAATAAATACAACAGCAAAACAGCCTCAAAGTTTATTCGCTTCGGTCTTGAAGATGGTGGTAAGCTCTATAAGTGGGATTTCTTTGTGACTGAATACGATAACCTTAATATGCTTCGCTGTAAGTTTGACAGCTACTCCTTAGCAGAGCTTCTTAAGGAAATGGAAAAAGAAAAACTCACAGTCAAGGATTTGTTTGAGGATTATGATATTGCAGTCTGGTGCTCTGATTATTCTACGGAAAGTGACCTTTTCTGTCTGAATGAAGCAACCGATGTGCGAGAAAGAATAAGTAAATCCACAACACAAAACTAAAAATTATTGAAAAATGAGCGTTACTCTTCGTAACACTCATTTTTTTAATTCAGTATAGCAATGCTTAAATTCAATACAGAAGCAAAGGTAACCCAAACAATGTATGGAATCATAAGAAGTCCTGCCGTTTTGTTTATTTTGTAAAAGCTTACTGCTGTTGCAATAACAAGTGCTAAAAGAATTATTATCCACCCAAACGCCAATTCATATGCACCGAAGGTGAAGAAAATAAAGCTCCAGCAGAAGTTAAAGAAAAGCTGTAGAAGATATAAAATTTGAGCGTTTTTCTTATTTTTAGCTGTTGCAGTTGTCTCTACAAGGTATGCGCTTATTCCCATCAGTATGTACAGAATTGTCCACACAAC
>JAZSJL010000047.1:0-1520 GCA_045534355.1 Acutalibacteraceae bacterium | reverse complement strand
GGTGGTATTTTAAGCTGGATGGTTATTATCCCTCTTATTGCTCTTTTTGGTGCAAATATCACACTTTACCCCGGTACTGTGCCTGTTAGTGAGCTTTTTGCTTCCGGTGGAGCAAGCGCTATCTGGGGCACGTATATCCGTTATATCGGCGCAGGTGCCCTTGCAGCAGGTGGTATAATCAGCCTTATCAAATCATTGCCTCTTATTGTAAAGACCTTTGGTGGCGCTATGAAGGGTCTTAAGGGTAGTGGTGCTTCTTCGCAGGAGAGAACAGCGCAGGATATCAATATGAAGGTTGTTATCATTGCGGTTATTATTCTCACACTTGTTATCTGGCTCCTTCCTGCAATCCCTGTATCACTTTTAGGTGCAGCAATTATAGTTGTGTTCGGCTTCTTCTTTGCAACGGTTTCTTCAAGAATGGTTGGTCTTGTTGGTAGCAGTAACAACCCTGTTTCAGGTATGGCAATAGCTACACTCCTTATATCAACTCTTATATTGAAGCTTACAGGCGCACAGGGTGTAGAGGGTATGGTCAGCGCAATTGCAATCGGCTCTGTTATCTGTATTGTTGCCGCAATTGCAGGTGATACCTCCCAGGATTTGAAAACAGGCTACATTTTAGGTGCCACACCTAAAAAACAGCAGTGTGGCGAGGTTTTGGGTGTTGTTGCATCAGCTCTTGCTATCGGTGGTACGCTTTACCTTCTCGATAGTGCATGGGGCTTTGGCTCAGATGAGCTTGGTGCTCCCCAGGCTACCCTTATGAAGCTTATTATTGAGGGCGTAATGGGTGGTAACCTTCCTTGGAACCTTGTTATAGTAGGTGTGTGCATAGCAGTAGTTGTTGAGCTTATCGGTATACCTGTGCTTCCGTTTGCAATTGGTATTTATCTCCCTGTTCACCTCAATGCCTGTGTTATGATTGGTGGTGTGCTTCGCCATGTATTTGAAAAGCTTAAGGCACCACAGGAGAAAAAGGATGAAGCAGTTAACAACGGCATCCTTTTCTGTTCAGGTATGATAGCAGGTGAGGGTATTGTAGGTATCATTCTCGCATTACTTGCAATCTTCGGTGTTGATAAGGTAATTAACCTTTCTGCAAGATTAGGTCTTTCACCCACCTTTATGAATATAGGTGGCGTTGTCCTTCTTGCTGTGATTATCTTGACCTTCCTTAAATTCACACTTTTCTCAAAGAAAAAAGATAACTGAGGTTAAGTAAATGAAAAAGCAGGAAGAGAATTATTTAGATAAAAAGCCTGTAAGAGCAAATCTTAAGTGGGATACCGACGATGAGGGTAACGTTACTCTGCACGTTGAAAACAAAGGTGCAATGAACAGATTTGCTCAGCTGGTTTTTAAAAAGCCTAAGGTAAGCTTTATTCATCTGGATGAAATGGGTAGCTTCTTGTGGCTACTTTTCGATGGTGAAAAAACAATATATGAAATAGGTGAGTTGGTAAAAGAGCACTTTGGCGAAAAGGCAGAGCCCCTCTAAAGTCGGATCGTAGCCATGT
>JAZSJL010000059.1:0-4331 GCA_045534355.1 Acutalibacteraceae bacterium | reverse complement strand
TGCCAGACGCTACAGCGAAGGTCTCCACCAGGCTACAGAGGCAAAGCAAGGCGTTAAAATAGAAAACGAGAGCAAAACTCTTGCTACTATCACCTTCCAGAACTACTTCCGTTTGTACAAAAAGCTTTCGGGTATGACCGGTACAGCTATGACGGAAAGTGCAGAATTCCAGGAAATATACAGCCTTGACGTTGTTGAGATACCTACAAACAAGCCACTTGCACGTGTCGATAACGACGATGTTCTCTACAAAACAGAGGAAGCAAAATTCGAGGCTATCGTTGAAGTAATTTCACAGTGCCACGAAAAGGGTCAGCCTGTGCTTGTTGGTACAATTAATATTGAAAAGAGTGAAAAGCTTTCACGCTTCCTTAAGAAAAAAGGCATCAAGCACGAGGTGCTCATCGCGAACGTCCATTCGAAGGAAGCAGAAATCGTCGCTCAGGCAGGTAAATTCGGTGCAGTTACAATTGCTACAAATATGGCAGGTCGTGGTACCGACATTATACTTGGTGGTAACCCCGAATTTATGGCAAAGGACCAGATGCGTAAAATGGGCTTTGACGATGAGCTCATAGCAGAGGCAACAGGCTTCGCCGAAACAGATAACGAGGATATTTTAAACGCACGAAGCACCTTCAGACAGCTTGAAGCTGATTTTAAAAAGCAGACAAGCGAGGAGGCAGAAAAGGTACGTGCTGCAGGTGGTCTTTTCATTATCGGTACAGAACGCCACGAGTCAAGACGTATAGATAACCAGCTCCGAGGTCGTGCAGGTCGACAGGGCGACCCCGGTGAAAGCCGTTTCTTCCTTTCAGCAGAGGACGATTTGCTCCGTTTATTCGCAGGCGACCGTTTCTACACGGTGCTTAACACCTTCAAGTTTATGGAGGGTGTGCCCATTGAACACAAGATATTCACCTCATCAATCGAGGGCGCACAGCGCAAGGTAGAGGGCAACAACTTTGCTGTAAGACGTAACGTGCTTCGCTTCGACGACGTTATGAACAAACAGCGTGAGGTTATTTACGGACAGCGTAACCAGGTTCTTGACGGACAGGATATAAGCTCTCTCATTCAGAAGATGATTGTGGATACAATCACAGAAACAGTTGAGTTCTATTGCCCTGAAAAGAACAACCACAGCGACTGGAATAAATCCGGCTTGCTTGCAAGGTACAACATACTTTTAGATATAGAGGACCTTGAAGAGCTTGACTCTACAGAGGATATTACCGTTATGCTCCTCAACAAGGCACAGGAGCTTTACGACAGCAGAATACAGGAATATGGTGAGCCAACAATAAGAGAGCTGGAGCGCTTCGGCCTTCTCAGGAACGTTGATATGCGTTGGATGGACCACATTGACGCTATGGATCAGCTCAAGCGCAGTATGGGACTTATGAGCTATGGTCAGAAGGACCCTGTAATTGTTTTCCGTGATGAAAGCCTTGATATGTTTGAGGAAATGACAAACAGCATACGTGAGGCAACTGTTGACTTTGTGCTTTACACTCCAATTCGCAAGGAAGAGCCTGTTGAAAGAAAAGCAACAGTAAAAATCACGTCTACTTCCGGCTCATCTGACGGTACTGTAAAAAAAGAACCTAAAAAGGCAGATAAGAAGCCCGGCAGAAACGACCCCTGTCCATGTGGCAGTGGTAAGAAGTACAAGAAGTGCTGCGGAATGAATGAATAAACCAAAGGCTTACTTGAAACATAACAAAAACGGTCCGTAAAAAACTTATGGTTTTTTACAGACCGTTTTCCTTTTTTACTACAAAAATACTGCACCGTGCAAAACCTCGGTGCAGTACGTTAATTCATTTATTGTTTATTCTTCGTCCTCACCATCGGCAGACTTAATCTCCGGTGTGATTTCGACTTTAATTTTACCAATTCTCCTGTCCTCAACGTTAAGAACGGTAAACTTTACGTTTTCAAATACAACCTCGTTCATTTCACCGTCTTTAGGGATAAATTGAAGCTCATCCATAATAAAGCCTGCAAGAGTTTCGAAGTCGCCCTCGGGAAGCTTTTTGCCGATAAGCTCCTCTATCTCTTCAATATCGATAGTACCGTCAACAGTAAACGTATTGTCGTCTATTCTGGATATTTCTTCATCCTCCTGGTCGTATTCATCCTGAATATTACCCATAACAGCCTCAACCATATCCTCGAGGGTAATGATACCTGCTGTGCCACCGTACTCGTCTACAACTACAGCAAGCTGTACCTTTTTAGCACACATTTCTTTAAAAAGCTCACCACAGGATTTAGTTTCCGGTATAAAGTAAGGCTCACGCATTATGCTTTTGAGTGTACCCTTTGCCTTAACCTCTTTACCTACGTATTTGAGCAAGTCCTTCACGTAAACAATACCAACGATATTGTCGATATCTTCATCGTAAAGTGGAATTCTTGACCTGCCGTGCTCAATAGCAAGAGCCATAAATTCATCGAGTGTAGTGTCGTTTACATCAGCGGCAATAACATCTGTACGGTGTGTCATTATGTCGCCTGCATCAATATCATCGAATTCGAAGATATTGTTTATCATTTCCTTCTGAGTATCCTCAATAACTCCCTTTTCACCACCAACGTCAACCATCATTCTGATTTCTTCTTCAGTAACGGTTTCCTCATCGGCATTCGGGTCGAAGCCACAAAGACGTACAACAGCATTGGTTGAAAGAGAAAGGAATTTCACAAAGGGAGCTGTGATTTTTGAAATAACAAGAAGTGGCTTAACAACTGCAAAGGCTACCTTCTCTGATGCCTGCATACCAATTCTCTTTGGAGCAAGCTCACCAAGAACAAGTGAGAAATAAGAGGTAATCAGGGTGATTACAACAACAGAAACACCTGCTATAAGTGAGGATGGTACGTTTGGAATTGCCTTTGTGATTGCATTTGTGAGCATCGATGCAAATGCTGTAGAAGCAGAAGCAGATGACAAGAAGCCGGCAAGTGTTACACCGATTTGTATGGTTGACAAAAATCTGGTTGAGTTGCTTGTAAGCTTCAAAACCATTTTTGCCTTCTTGTGGCCTTCCTCTGCCATTTTCTCAATTTTGGCATCGTTAAGTGAAATGATTGCAATCTCACTCATTGCAAAAAATGCGTTTATAAAAATAAGAACAACGAGAAGTATTATTTTGAATGCCAACCCGTCTGTAGCAGAGCCTCCCTCTGCAAGGTTAATAAGATGATTCAAAATAAAACTAGGTCCGGGATTATCCATGACTCGGATAAAACTCCTTTCAAAAATTAGTTATGGTATACCTATACCATATTAGCATATATTATTGCAAAATTTTCATATTTTGTCAATAGCAGCAAAACAGGCTGTAAGTATATAGTTATTTTACCACAAAACGCTATTTTTTCCAAAAATACATTCAATAATACGCCAAAAATCGTGAATATTTTAACATTTTTATGTTTACAATTGGGCAAATAAGTGATAATATAATTGTTGGTGTTTTAATAATACTTATAATTACATTTTTATAGGAGGCAAAAACTATGGCTAGAAAAATGAAAACCATGGACGGTAACAATGCCGCTGCTTATGTGTCATACGCTTTCACAGAAGTTGCCGGTATTTACCCAATCACACCTTCAAGCCCAATGGCAGACTATGTTGACCAGTGGTCAGCACAGGGCCAGAAGAACATCTTCGGCACAACCGTAAAGGTTTCCGAAATGCAGTCTGAGGCAGGTGCAGCAGGTACTGTTCACGGTTCACTTGCAGCCGGTGCGCTTACAACAACCTACACAGCTTCACAGGGTCTTCTTCTTATGATCCCTAACATGTACAAAATCGCTGGTGAGCTTCTCCCAAGCGTTTTCCATGTTTCAGCTCGTTGCGTTGCTTCACACGCACTTAACATTTTCGGCGACCATTCAGACGTTTACGCTTGCCGTCAGACAGGCTTTGCTATGCTCGCTGAAACAAACACACAGGAAGTTATGGACCTTGGTGCTGTTGCTCACCTTGCAACAATCAAGAGCCGTGTTCCATTCATCAACTTCTTCGACGGCTTCCGTACATCTCACGAGCTTCAGAAGATTGAAATCTGGGATTACGAAGACCTCAAGGAAATGTGCGAGATGGATGCTGGTAATGCATTCCGTGCACGTGCTCTTAATCCTGAGCATCCTGTAATGCGTGGTTCTCATGAAAATGGCGACATTTTCTTCCAGCACAGAGAAGCTTGTAACACTTACTACGATGCTGTTCCTGCAATTGTTGAGGAATACATGGGTAAGGTTAACGCAAAGCTTGGCACAGACTACCAGCTCTTCAACTACTACGGTGCTGCAGA
>JAZSJL010000088.1:0-13553 GCA_045534355.1 Acutalibacteraceae bacterium | reverse complement strand
AAGAACAGGCGTACCCTTTGAAATCTCCTCAAAATACTTTTTATATACTTTGTCGCCCTGAACACTATACGGATTAAGGTTTTCAACTACAACGTCTGACCCGATATAATTAAAGGCTTCAAGGAACGCTGCGTTTGAATAGTCACCCTCTACCCTGCCACTAAATGAATTGAAGCAGGATTTTTTTATAATAATATTTAATTCATCCACAAAACAAATTTCTGCACCAAACGCTTTTAGTGCTTCAATTGTAAGATTAATATACGACCTACTCTCGAAGGGTGGTGTAATACTGATGGATGAATTATCATTGAGATAAACAAGCGCCATAACAAGCCCTGTAATAAACTGACTGCTTATATCGCCCCTGATTTGATATTTACCGGCTTTAAGCTCACCACAAAGGGTTAGTGAATTCTCACCCTTTTCAAATTTAAAATTGTTTTTCAGGCACAAATCCTCATATATATCAAGTGGTCTTTGAAAAAGCCTGTTACTGCCATTAAAGGTAATTTCCCTCCCGAGGCACAAAGCAAGCGGAATAAAAAACCTTAAGGTGCTGCCACTTTCTCTGCACCGGAGCACAGCTTCTGTTGTTTTCATAAAGCCTTCAGGGTTGATGACTACTGTGTCACCGTCAATATGTATTTCTGCGCCTAATGCTTTAAGGCAATCAAGGGTTGCGAGAATATCTTCACTAAAATCAACACCTGATATTGTGCACTTCTCTTTTGACAGCGCAGCACCTATAAGCAACCTATGTGCCATGCTTTTTGAGGGTGGTGCACTTATATTACCCTTAAGAGTACAGGGTTTAAACGTTGCTTTCATATTACTTACCCTCTACAAGACAATCTATTGCTTCAAGATAGCCGTCTGTACCCTTGCCACATATTGTTTTAAAGCAAGCTTCTCTCACGTAGCTTATCTGTCGGTATTCCTCTCGTGAGTCTACGTTTGAAATATGCACCTCAACAGCCGGAATTGAAACAGCCTTTAGTGCATCTAAAATCGCTATGCTCGTATGTGTATATGCACCGGGATTAATCACAATGCCATCATACAGACCATATGCAAACTGTATTGCATCTACAATATCGCCCTCGTGATTTGATTGAAAGCACCTTACGTATACGCCTTTTTCTTTTGCATAATTCTCGATTTTCTTTACAAGAGAATTATATGTTTCTGTGCCATAAATTTCAGGCTCCCTTATACCAAGCATATTAATATTAACGCCATTAATCACAAGAATATCCATAATAATCCCCCTCAATTCTTTTTGCTACAGACTCTATGGTACCACTACCGTCAATGATAACGTCTGCATACTTTCTATATAAATGATAACGCTCGTTATATCTCTTTCGGAGCTCCTCTACGTTACCGGAAAGAGGTCTGTCATCTGTTGCACAAAGCTCCTCTAAAGGTCTGTCTATAAAATAAATTCTGCCGTTAGCCTTTAAGCTTTCTATGTTAGCTTTATTTAAAACCACGCCACCACCTGTAGCAATGATTTTATTGTTCTCTTTAGCTACACCAAGGACAGCCTCGGCCTCAAGCCTTCTGAAAAAGCCTTCTCCATCAGACGAAAAAATCTCAGGAATTGCACGACCGTCTGCTTCTACAATCAAAGCATCTGTATCAACAAAGGTCTTTGAAAGCTTTGCCCCAAGAGTATTGCCAACAGTTGTTTTACCACAGGATGGCATACCGATCAGAACAATATTCATTTTGCTCTTATAAAGCGACCTGTAAACCTCTTGGATTTTAGCTTCGTCTACAGGTGTACTTATAAACTTCTCTACAGCATAGGCAGCCTGAGAAACAAGCATATAAAGTCCACCGACTGCTGTAATCCCCCTCTTTCGGGCATCCAAAACAAGCTGTGATGATAGTGGATTATATACAGCGTCAAAAACAGCCTGCACACCCTGAAGCTTATCAAGGTCAACTGCTACACCACCCAATCGTGGAAACATTCCACAGGGAGTTGTATTTATAACCACCTCTACGTTACTGTAGGAGCTGTAAAGCTGTGCATAGGTAATACAATTCTCCTGTTCTTTTCTTGATACCTTTAAAACGGAAGATGCACCCATGCTCCGGGCAACAACACAGGCTGTATTTGACGTACCACCTGAACCGAGCACTGCTACACACTTACCTGCAAGGGAAATACCACTACGCTCAATCAGGCTTTTGAGCCCGTAAAAGTCTGTATTATAGCCGTAAAGCTTACCCTCAATGTTAACAACGGTATTAACTGCATTTATGCTTCTTGCTTCAGCTGAAATATAATCAAGATATGGCATAACTGCAAGCTTATATGGAATTGTAACGTTTATCGCCTTAAATGCCTTGCTTTTCAAAAAAGGCTCTACCTCTTCGGGAGTAAGCTCCTTAAGCTCATACTCATAATCAGCTAACGCATTGTGTATCTCTTTAGAAAAGCTATGACCAAGGTGCTCTCCAATGCATCCGTATT
Source organism: Acutalibacteraceae bacterium (assembly GCA_045534355.1). Taxonomy (GTDB): domain Bacteria; phylum Bacillota; class Clostridia; order Oscillospirales; family Acutalibacteraceae; genus DTU089. Next base: position 11,065 of record JAZSJL010000088.1, on the reverse strand, counting down.
GCATACTAAACACCTAACCAATCTGTACCAAATTTTTGTGAAAGCAAATCGCACAAGCAAATTGCCGTTACACTATCCACAACAATCCTTGCTCTGTGAACAATACAAGGGTCGTGCCGTCCTTTTACGGAAAGAACAGTATTTTCATTATTTACAAAGTCAATTGTTTCCTGTTCCTTACTGATAGATGGTGTTGGCTTAACAGCACAAGAGAACACTACAGGCATTCCGTTGGTGATTCCACCGTTCACACCACCATTATTGTTAGTTTTTGTTGACACTGTGCCGTTTTCTATACAAAAGCTATCGTTCATTTCGGAGCCCTTCATACCGGCACAAGAGAAGCCCACACCGAACTGAACACCCTTTATGGCAGGAATGGAGAAAAGTGCGTGTGAAAGCACACTCTCAACAGAATCGAACCAAGGCTCACCAACGCCTGCAGGCAAGCCTACAACGGCTGTTTCCAGCACTCCACCTACGCTGTCACCCTCCCGGGCAGCAGCTTCAATGGCACTAACCATTTCCTTGCCCTTTTCTTCATCAAGAACTGCAAAAGCTTTAGTGGATAAAGCTTTTATATCGCTTATATAATCGGTAAACGGAGCATCCTGCACACCTGCACAGCCTTTAATATGTGTGCCGATTGATATACCCTTCTTCTCAAGAGCAGAAATACACACAGCACCCACAGCAACAAGGGCTGCCGTTATTCTGCCACTAAAGTGACCTCCACCACGATAATCCTCGCAGCCGTTATATTTAACAAAGGCTGTGTAATCGGCGTGGCCCGGTCTTGCTTTACCATAACTGCCTGAATAATCCTTCGAGGCTGTATTCTCATTGGGAATAACTATACACAAGGGTGTGCCTGTGGTTTTGCCGTTAAACACACCACTTAAAATTTTAAATTCATCCTTTTCCTGACGAGGAGTAGATATTTTACCTACCGGCTTTCTCAAATCAAGGCAATGTGAAATAAATGCTTCATCAACATTTAAGCCTGCAGGCATACCATCTAAAACTGCGCCTACTGCTTCACCGTGGCTTTCACCGAAAAGAGTAATGCTTATATTATTACCGAAGGTGTTTTTCATTGTATATAAGCCTCCTTTATGATTTCCTCAAGCTCTGAAAATTCCATAAACTTGAATTCAAAGCTACCTATCTCATTTACAAATACTGCATTTACACCTGAAGCGTTTGCCTTCTTATCATGTCGAATTAAAGATACTAAATCACTATTTAAAGAAGGTACGTTTACAGGGAGCTGATACTTTAAAAGAACATTTTTAACTCGTTCCCTTATTGCAGGAGAGATAAATGGCAGCATACCTAAAGCAACACACTCGCCGTGAAGATACTCCTGCATACCTGTTGCAGACTCTACGGCATGGCCAAGAGTATGACCGAAGTTCAGCACTCTGCGAAGCCCCTGCTCCTTTTCATCCTCCTGCACTACTGCTCTTTTTATTTTAAGTGAACACTCAATAACTTCATCTATCCTGTCATATGCATTTTCTTTTTCAAGCAACTTGAAAAGAACTGCATCTGAAGTCAAAGCCATTTTAATACATTCAGAAAGTCCGTTATTGAGCTGACGATTGCTTAATGTTTTAAGTGTATTGGAGTCTATTATAACAACTTTAGGTTGATAAAAAGCTCCAACCGTATTTTTATAGCCACCGAAATCAATAGCCGTTTTACCACCTATTGATGAATCCACCTGAGATAAAAGTGTGGTGGGTATATTAACGAAATCAACCCCTCGCATATAGGTTGATGCAACAAAGCCTGATAGATCACCTACTACACCACCACCAACAGCAACAACACAGTCCTCTCTGGAAAACTCGTTTTCGTGAAGTGCTTTGAGAAGCTCCACGTACATATCAAAGGATTTACTGCCCTCGCCCTGAGGAATAACCTTGATTACAGCATTTTTAAACTGTGAAGAAACAGTCTGTGCATACTCCTGAGGTACACCTTCATCTGTGACTACAAGAGCTTTTTTATTTATATTATAAAACTCTGCTATGCTGTTAATTGAGCCTCGCTGTAAAACAATATTGTAGCTGTCTGCTTGTGTTTTAACATTAAGAATCATTAATACCTACTCCTTAGATATGTTGTTCAGCTGAAAACTTACCTACAACCCTTACATTGGTACAAACCTTTGAAAGTTCTTCAACCATAAGCTTTTCGCTTTCATCTGTAAGGTGACCCTCCCCCTCAAGGAAGAAATAATAATTCCATATAACGTCCTTTGAGGGTCTGCTTTTAAGTGCTTTGAGATTATATCCGAATTCACCGAAAACAGATACTGCTTTACCGAGTGCACCTGCTTCATCTCGAACGGTAAATAAAACGATAAAATTATTCTGATCAGCAGAATTATCTCTGGGCACTCTTGAGAATACTGCAAAGCGTGTAGTATTAAGGCTATCCTGATTAATTTTTCTGTCAAGAAGCTTTAAGCCGTACTCATTACCTGATTCAATACTGCAAATAACACCTAAAGAAGAATCGTTCGAGTCGGCAACAAGCTTTGCGGCAACAGCTGTATTAACAGCCTCTCTCGTTCCAAATCCCTTTTGCTCGATGTATTCTGCACACTGCCCCAATGCCTGGGGGTGACTTATTACGGTTTTGATTGATTTTGCATCTGAGCCCTGTGTACCGAAAAGGTTCTGTTCTATGGTCATATCGTACACACCATTGATATACAACGAGCCGAAATACGTTAAGTCCATAACTCTGGCTACATCGCCCTCAAAGCTGTTCTCAATAGGAAGGACTGCTATTTCACATTCCCCTGCTTCAACTGCCTTGTAGGCTGCTTTAAAGTCGCTGTACGGAACTGCAGCTGCATCAGGGAAAATCCTTTTTACTGCAAGCTCTGCGAAGGCACCCTTTATGCCTGAAAAAGCAACTCTCATTCCGTCATTCAGCTTACGCTGATAATCCTTCGAAAGCCTCATTACGTTCTTTTGGAAGTTTATATAATAAGACCTGATTTCCTCATCAGATATAAAATTGCTGTTGCTTTCTAAAAGCTGTGATTCACGCACAAGGTCCTCTATGGGAAGTCCGTTGACCTTTTTGTATTGGGCAACTGCTTGGGCAGCTCTCATTCGTGCCTCGAACAATACTGCAATCTCTTTATCTATTTCACTTATTGTTTTTCTTGCCTCGTGAAATTTTACATCGTACTCATTCATTTTTATAATCCTCATAAAGTGCCTTAAAGGCCGGAATTGAACGTTCTATTAAATCTGTATCTACACAATAAGAAATTCTTACGAAGCCTTCCACACCGAAGCTGTCGCTTGGTACTATAAGAAGGTCAAACTTCTTTGCTCTTTCGTAAAACGCATTTGCATTTTCTTCAAGTGATTTAACGAACATATAGAAAGCACCATCAGGCTTAATTACTGTGTAGCCGATATCTGTAAGTGCATTGTAAAGAAGGTTTCTGTTCTTTTCGTATATAGAAACGTCTGCTGTATCGTCAAGACATTCGGAAATAACGTACTGCATAAGGCTTGGTGCACAAACGTAGCCTAATGCTCTGCCTGCACCACAAACAGCAGCAAAAACATCATCTGCCTGCTTCATTGTGGGTGAAACGAATATATAACCTATACGCTCACCCGGAAGAGAAAGTGCCTTACTGTATGAGTAGCAAACAAAGGAATTGTCGTAAACAGATGGAATATATGCAACCTTTTCACCTGTGAAAACAAGCTCTCTGTACGGTTCGTCTGAAATAAGGAATATTTCCTTATTAAATTCCTTCTGTTTTTCCCTGAGAAGCTCTGCAAGCTTTAAAATATCACCTTCAGGAACAATTACGCCTGATGGATTATTAGGTGAATTTATAATAACTGCCTTTGTTTTTTCGTTAATTGCGCTTGCAAGTGCTTCAAAATCTATCTGCAAATCTTCTTTTTTGCAGCTTACAACAGTAAGCTTTGCGCCTGTTTGTTCAACAAAAACTCTATATTCAGGGAAGAATGGTGCAAAGGCTATAACCTCATCACCCTCCTCGACAATTGCGTTAAGCGTAATTGTAAGAGATGCTGCAGCACCACAGGTCATATAAACAAGACCGGGTCTTGCTTCAACATTATATTTATTCTTTATGTATTCAGCGATTTTTGTTCTTATACCCATATCACCGGGGCCCGATGTGTAGCCGTGAAGCTTTTCTGCAGGTGTTTCGTCTATAAGTCTTTTCATTATATCGGTAACCTTTTGTGGTGCAGGTACGCTTGGGTTGCCTAAGCTGAAATCAAAAACGTTTTCTGCACCTATTTCAGCCTTCCTTTTTAAACCATACTCAAAAATCTCTCGTATAACAGAGCTTTTCTTACCTAATTCAAGCATTTTTTGTGAAATCATAATATATCTCCTTGTTTTTGTATTACTTATTAATGAAAATAAAAAATCCACAAACCGTATACTTTTAAAAAGTATAGCAGAATGTGGACTGGCTATATACTTAACTTTTTACAATCAATTGCAAAAAGGTGTTGCACACAGACAATCCAAACAGCTATAGTAATAAAATCGTGAATAAAACTTTTTCATCGTCTGTGTCACCTTTCGTAAAATTTGTTATTGACATTCTACTCCCACGAAAGATATTTGTCAATAAAAAATTTGATTTTATTTTTCGTTTTTCTCAACAATTTCTGCAAAACCGTAAATGACTGCTGAAATAAATCTTGCAATTAAAATTAAAATAACAAAAAGTGTTACTAATGGGAGGGCAAGTAACGAAAGCATTGCCGTACCGATTTCAGCAACTAAAAATACTGCAAGCACACCGATAATTGAAACAGCAATAAAAGCATTTACAATAAACATTATTATTGAAAATCTTTTAAGGGAGGCTGAACAGCATTTAAAGAATTTGAATTCTCCACCCTTTTCTTCTTTTTTGGGTTCAACTGCTTCTTCCTTTTTTGATTCAACTGCTTCCTCGGCAGGTACGGTTGTTTCAAATGCTTCTTCGGTTATCATATTCTTATCCATACGAATTCTCCTTAACGTAGATATAGTTTTGAATTTTTGGTATTAATACCAATCGTCGTAAATGCTACCCGGTGCAAGCTGAACACCCTCGCCTGAATCATTGCTTGAAGCAGGCTTTGTAGTTGGAGCTGCTGTTGTCTTTGGTGGCTTTGTTCCCTGGGATGAGCTACCTGAAGAGCCGGACGGTTTTGATGAATCGGATGGCTTTGATGAACCTGATGGCTTTGATGAACCCGATGGTTTTGAATCAGCCTTTGTCGTTGAGGCATTACTTGCATCTGCTACAGAATCATCTGTTGTGCTGACTACATCTGCGGAAACCTGACTTTCACTTGTTGGATTGGTAGTTGTAGCATCCTCCTTATCGCCACCACAAGCTGTGAATAACACAACTATAAGTGATAAGCAAAGCACTACCATAGCAATAGAAATTATTTTTTTCATAAAAAGACCCTCCGAATTAAAATATAACGCCATTGGCATTTAATTCTTTTTCTAAACCGATAATGTCCCGTGTATCGAAAACAAAGCCCTTCATTCCGTAAGCTTTGGCACCTTCGATATTAACAGGCATATCGTCAATAAAGAAGCATTCTTCTGCTTTAAGAGAAAACTTGTTGCAAAAAGCCTCGTAGATTTCAGGCTGTGGCTTTAAAAGATGATATAAAGCAGATATAAAATAGCCATCCATCATACAAAGGGCAGGATAATTTTGATACACATCGAAAAACCTTGGCGTTGCATTTGATAAAAGATATATTTTGTAGCCTGCCTTTTTAAGGCGAAGAATAAAATCCTCCATATAAGTAATTGGTGGCATATAAGGATAAAAGTTGTTTATCATCTGTGCCATAAGAGGTCCGGTTTCCTCGGGAAGCTGTGGTAACAGCTCGGGAATAACATCCTCCGGTCGGCGAATACCTGCGTCCATATCACGCCACGCCTGACTGTTGAAAACCTTTTCAATCAACATCTCCTGATACTCAGGCTTAAAATATTCCGACATGGTACGTTTAAGGTCAAGGTCGATTAAAACGCCACCCATATCAAAAACTATGTTTTTAATCAAAATCAATCACCACTATAATTATACAAGAATATTGAAAAATTTCAATATAAAGGGAATATTTTTTTAATTTTATCTTTAAATATTAAATAGCATATGATATAATTATTGCAAATTTTAACATAGGTGGTCAATTATGGAAATTAAAATCTTTAAAACTGCCAAAGAAATCGGCGTTGCTGTGGCAGAAATTTTCACAAATGAAGTAAAAAACAATCCTGACTGTGTTCTTGGTCTTGCAACAGGTGCATCCCCTATCCCTACATATCAGAACATAATCGCAACCTACAATAAGGGTGGTATTTCCTTCAAGGGAGTTAAAACATATAACCTTGATGAATACTGCAACTTACCAAAGGCTGACAAAAACAGCTACTACACATTTATGCACGAGCAGCTTTTCAACAGCCTTGATATTCTTGAGGAGAACGTTCATTTCCTTGACGGTAATGCTGCTGACTGCGAGGCAGAGTGCCAAAGATACGACAACGAAATCAATGCTACAGGTGGCATTGATATTCAGCTTTTAGGTATAGGCAACAATGCTCACATCGGCTTTAACGAGCCTGCAGATGAATTTACAACAGGCTCCTTCAAGGTACAGCTTACAGAAAGCACAATCAATGCAAACAAGATTTACTTTGACGAAAACCCAATGCCTACTCACGCTCTTACAATGGGTATAAAGCAGATTATGGCTGCAAAGAAAATTGTTCTTATTGCTACAGGCCCTAAAAAGGCTGAGGCTGTTAAGAATATGATTGAGGGTGCTGTTACACCACAGGTACCTGCTTCAATTCTTCAGGAGCACGCAGACGTAATTATCTTCCTCGATGAAGCTGCTGCATCACTTTTAAAATAATTAAATAATAAAATGAGAAGGTGCTGTAAAAAACTTATCGTTTTTACAGCACCTTAATTTATTATAAAAAATATATTATCTTGTTCATCTGCATAAACATACGGCTCGGCAATAATAGAGTCAAAAACTGCTTCTCCCGTGTTTTTGTTTTTCTTAAACTTAAGAATTACACCATTGGAGTTAAAAAAGTCAAACAAAACCACAGGAAGTAGATCATCGGGCAATTTCTCTGTTTCATATACTTTTTTCAAATCTTCGTATGCTATTGTGCAGGTTAACGAGTCGATTATGAAATCAACAGTTAAATTACTCTCGCTTTTTGTAGTTTTCAGCTTGAGCATATTACCATTATAGCTTAAAATACTATCATATTTAACGCCCTTATACTCAATTAAAACAGGAGTATTTTGTGTGAAATCTACTTCTTTAAAATTATTGCTCTCCTTTGTGCCACAGGATGAAAATCCAAAAAGGAGAGCAATAATAATTAATATATGAAATAATCTTTTAATTCTTACCACTCTCTTCAATTGCCTTGAAAACTCTACCGAGTGCCTTGGCACAATCTGTAGGTAGTATAGAATATTCAGATATTTCTTTTTTTAGAACATCGGCACACATTCCGTGAACGAAGGCACCAAGAACACCTGCTTTAAAAACATCCCCCTTAAAGCTTGGTGTAAGCCCTGCTATAATGCCCGAAAGCAAATCTCCGGAGCCACCCCTTGCAAGACCTGTATTACCTGTTTTGTTGATATAAACCTCTGTAGCATCGCTGTTGCATACAACAGTTTCGTGCCCTTTAAGGAGCACACTCACTCCATACTCCTTGGCAAAGTCAGTAGCACAACCGATTCTATCTGCCTGTACCTGTTCGATACAACAATCAACAAGACGAGCCATTTCACCCGGATGTGGTGTTATAAGTATCTGCGCTTTGCTTTTCTTCAAAAGAGCTGTGCAACCAACAAGGTTATTTAGTGCATCTGCATCTAAAATAAGTGGCTTATCGGAAGAAAGCAAGGTTGTTGTAATTAAGCTTTGTGCATAGCCTGTGCCAATACCACACCCAAGCATTATTACGTCTGCCTGCTCTGCAGCACTTAATATATCAGCAATAGCAAGGTGACTTATAAATCCCCTATCATCCGTCGGGAGTGGAAGAAAAAGGTTTTCAGTTAATCGAGAAGTAAGAGAGGTATACAAAACATCGGGGAAGGCAAGGGTAACAAGACCTGCGCCACTCCTTAGAGCACCCTCGGTTGCTAATGAGCAGCACCCTACCATATTCCTGCTACCACATATGAGAAGAACTCTGCCGAAGGTACCTTTATTACCATCCTCCACACGAACGGGAAGAACCTGTGCAGCGCTATTAATATCAAGTGTTAACGGAATCATACAATCACCTCTTTGCGATTATATTACCACAAACCAATTAATTAAGCAACAAGGATATCCTCGCAAATCTCCTTGGTAGCGTCTCTGTTAGCTAACCTTGAAAGAATTTCATCGTATTCGCTATCAAGTGTTTCCTGAAAGCTCGGAGCTTTCTCTTGTGCATTTTCTGACTTTTTCTGCTTAAGTGTAACGTACACGCCCTTGAAAAAGTATTTTACGTTTTTAGCAAATCTTCTCTCAAGCCTTGCAAGCTTTTCCTCGTGTATTATCGTTAAGCAACCAATTCCTACAAGAGCGATATGAAATAAAAATTTTACTAATGTTAAAGTTGTCATAAAATCTACCTCCGAACAAATACGAACATTTGTTTTTGTGATTTAATTATATCACCTTTTCAGCCAATGTCAATACGAATGTTCGTATATTTTTTCGTTTTTAGTCCTTTTTTTGGTACTCTGTGACTGTTTTCTTGTGTTTTCGAAGTTTTTCGTACTATTTTTTATCAAAAAATGTTTGCTTTAATCGAACAAAAACAGTGTTTTCCCGAACATTTTTTCTACAACACCGAACAAACAATCACATTGTTTTAACGAGAAAAAACAAAAATTTTAAAATACCTATTTATATTTTCATAATAATATAGTATAATAAATCGATTATGTATTGATATAAACTAATAATTACATTTAAATCTTTCGTAAGGAGAAAAACAATGTTTGTTGATAAAGCGAAAATACTTATTATCGCAGGTAATGGTGGTAACGGCGCTGTTGCCTTCCACAGAGAAAAATATATCAACGCCGGTGGTCCCGATGGTGGTGACGGTGGCAGAGGCGGAAACGTTGTATTCCAGGTAGATGATAACCTCTCTACCCTCTCTGATTTTCGTTACAAAAGAAAATACAAGGCTCCTAATGGTGAAAACGGCAGAGGCAGCAACTGTAACGGTAAGCGTGGTGAGGATCTTATTATCAAGGTTCCACGTGGTACTGTTATAAAGGAAGTTGAAACAGGCTTCGTCATGGCTGATATGAGCGTTGAAGAAACCTTTATTGCTGCCAAGGGTGGTAAGGGTGGTTGGGGTAACTCCCACTTCAAAACACCTACAAGGCAGGTGCCTCGTTTTGCAAAGGACGGTGCTCCCGGTGAAAAATGGGAGGTTACGCTTGAATTAAAGCTTCTTGCTGACGTAGGTCTTATCGGCTTCCCCAACGTCGGTAAATCCACGTTAATTTCCGTTGTCAGTGAGGCAAAGCCTATTATTGCCGACTACCATTTTACTACACTTATTCCTGTACCCGGTGTTGTAAGAATGGGTCCCGAAAGCAGCTTTGTTATGGCTGATATACCCGGAATCATTGAGGGTGCAAGTGATGGTATTGGTTTAGGTCACGAATTCTTAAGGCACATTGAAAGGTGCAGACTACTTGTTCACGTTGTAGACGTAGCAGGCTCTGAGGGTAGAGACCCTGTTGAGGATTTTGAGGCAATCAACAGTGAGCTGTTTAAGTACAACGATGAGCTTGCAAGCTACCCACAGATAGTTGCAGGTAACAAAATCGACCTTGCAACAGACGAGCAAAGAGAGACCTTTGAGAAATATATACGCAGTAAGGGGCTTGATTATTACGAAATTATTGCTCCTATTGCAGAGGGTACCACAGAGCTTATAAATGCTGTTGCTGCACAGCTTGCAAAGCTCCCACCCGTGAGAATATACGAGAAGCAGGAAATTACGCCTAAAGAAATTCTCAAGAGTGCGAAGCAAGACTTTACGATTCGTGTTGAGGGTGATATTTACATTGTAGAGGCAGAGTGGCTTGCTAAAATACTCTACAAAACAGACCTTAACGACTACTCCTCACTCCAGTATTTCCAGAATACACTTGTATCAAGTGGCATAATTAAAGCCCTTGTAGAAGCAGGAATTACCGAGGGCGATACAGTAAGTATTTATGATTTGGAGTTTGAATATGTCCCATAATGATATTTTCGGAGAGTTAACAACTCCACTAACAGAGCCACAGGCTCGTATGTACAGTCCTCTCACCCTTGCCTTTTTAGGCGATGCAGTTTACAGTTTGCTTGTGAGAAATATGCTTACCGCAGAATCCAACAAGCCTACCGGTAAGCTACACAAGGACTCCATAAAGTATGTAAATGCTGCATTTCAGGCACAGATGATAAAGGAGCTTATGGATGACCTTACCGAAAACGAAACAGCTGTTTTCAAAAGAGGCAGAAATGCTCATTCAGCTCACTCACCAAAAAACCAAAGCGATGCAGATTACAGATATGCAACAGGCTTTGAGGCGCTATACGGCTATTTATATTTGAGTGGAAACACACAAAGAATAAAAGAGCTGTTCCAAAAAAGCACGTTGAAGGCATACAAAGAAAACAACGCAAATCAATAAAATAAGAGATGTTTTGAAAGGAAAAACACAAATGTCCCTTGTAAAGAAAGAACATATAAGAAACTTTTCAATAATTGCACACATTGACCACGGCAAATCTACTCTTGCAGACCGACTTCTTGAAATCACAAATTCTGTTGCTCAAAGAGATATGGAAGCACAGATTCTTGACGATATGGATCTTGAAAGAGAGCGTGGTATAACAATCAAGGCTCACGCTGTTAAGCTGGACTACACAGCCAAGGATGGCAAGACCTATCAGCTTAACCTGATTGACAC
>JAZSJL010000258.1:0-6708 GCA_045534355.1 Acutalibacteraceae bacterium | reverse complement strand
ACGTGGGCAAAGCACACGAACAAGACGCTGTGCAAGAACACCAACGAGAGATGATGCTGTAAGGAACGGCTCAACACCCATTTCATCAAGACGAGTGATTGCTGATGGTGCATCGTTTGTATGAAGTGTAGAAAAAACCATATGTCCTGTAAGAGCTGATTCTACGGCGATATTAGCAGTTTCGCCGTCACGGATTTCACCGACCATGACAATATCCGGGTCGGCACGAAGAACAGAACGAAGAGCAGCAGCGAAGGTCATACCTGCACGATTGTTCATCTGTACCTGGCAGATACCCGGCATACGGCGCTCAACAGGGTCTTCAAGTGTAATAACGTGCTTTGAAATATCTGAAACCTCTGCAAGTGTTGCATAGAGGGTAGTAGATTTACCTGAACCGGTAGGTCCTGTAACAAGCAAGAAGCCGTATGGCAAAAAGATTGTTTTGGTGAATCGATCAACCTGTTGAGGTGAGAACTTAATATCCTTAAGCTGAACTGACTTTGCACCACGCTCAAGAAGACGCATAACGATTTTTTCGCCGTAAACAGACGGAAGCACAGCAATACGAATATCGAATGTTCTGTCATCAACCTTAACTGTAGTACGACCGTCCTGAGGGATACGTCTTTCGGCAATATCCATACCACCGATAACCTTAACACGAGATGCAACAGAGTTGTGAAGCTTAATCGGGTTCTGTAAAACCTCGTGGAGAACGCCGTCTATACGAAGACGGATTCTCATAGTTTTCTCCATTGGCTCAATATGAATATCAGATGCACCTGATTTAACAGCATTTGTAATAACCTGATTTACAAGCTGAACAGCAGGCTTTTCATCTGCAGCAAGCTCATCAAGAGCAGAAAGCTCCTCCTCCTGTGCAGCTTCTTCATCCTCATATGTATCAATGTTATTTGCATTATTAACTATTGTATCAATAGCAGCATTAAGCTCTGACTCAGTAGCAATAAGAGGAACAATCTCAAGTCCACCTGTACGGACAGACAGGTTGTCTCGCACACCTAGGTCATCCGGATTGTGCATTACAACAAATAATTTTTTTTCGTCCTGGTAAAGAGGTAATATTCTTCTTTTAGCAATAAGCTCCGGTGGAATAATGTTTGCAATAGCAAAGTTTATACCAACCTCTTCAATCGAAACCAGCTTATAGCCTGTTTTTTTCTCTAAAGCACGAGCAACATCGAGCTCGGTACAGTAACCGAGAGCAACAAGCTCTGCGGGCACCTCACCCTTTGTATCCTGGACGTTAAGTTGTGCTTCTCTCACCTGTTCCTCAGTAACATTGCCTTCTCTTATAAGGAAGAATTCAACACTACCGGGAATGATTACATTTGTTTCTGCCAAAGTGAATAACCCCTTTTTAGCCTTTAATCTATTTTGAAAATAACTTTAGTATTTTTATCAGGATGCTGCCTGCTGAACAGCATCACCAATGGCTGCCTGAACTGCACCCTCTGCCCCCTGCTCTGAAAGGAAGGCAAGCGTAAAGGTTGTGCTGTAGGTACCATCTGAATTTCTTGCAAGTGAAATTGAATCGAATCTGTGAACCTGCTCAAGGTTTGAGTAGTAATTCATATAATCGTATATAGCACTATAGCTGGCTGTTGCAGAAATTGTAAACACAACCTCCTGGGTTTCGTTAACTGCAACCATGTGGCTTATTGACATAACGTCCAAGCCGAAAAGCTTACATTTTTCGATAACCTTTTCCTCCAGCATGTATACGTCCTCCAATTTTTCGGGAAGAATGTTGTTGCATGCCTCAAGCTGTTCCTCTGCTGCCTCACTTTTGACTTTAAGCTCTTCAAGTAAAGCAACCTCACGCACGTTTGATTCGTAAAGTGTACGTACATCTATAATCTCTTGCTTTGTATTATTAATATCCAACATCAAAAATACTATGCCTACAACAATCAGCACGCAAACAAATGCCATTATACCGATAACAGCAAAAGGATTGCTTGTAAAATCTTTTAATTCTATTTTTTTACCTTTCATAGATAAGCTCTCCTCCCCTTATTCTGTTGCGGCTGCTGTAGTTGTTTCTGCTGGTGCCTGGCTTACGATAGCCGCACCACCACTACAGGTTATGGTAATTGAGAATGTTGCAACAGGCTCACCATTTGTAAGCGAAACGGTATATGCTGTGCAGGTTGCACTTGTAACGTTCTCAATTCCCTCGAGTTCTTCAAGGTATGTAACAAATGCAGCTCTCGATGTAGACGTACCTGTAATTGTACAGATACGAGAAGTTCTCCAATCAGTACAAGCAATGTTTGTTACAGAAATACCGGGATGAACAATGTTACCCACATTTGCTATAAAATTATAAAGCTGTGGCTCGTTTACCTGAATATTTTCAATAAGTTGAATTTTATTCTGGAGAGTATTACTAATCTCTCTATACTGATGAAGCTGTGAAACCTTCTGCTCGTAGGCTGCATTCATAGACTTAATTTCATTAAGCCTTGAATCTGCATAAACCTTACCCAAAACAGATATAAGAACTGCTGCAAGTAAAACGAGCAAAACAATGTTTGCAATACCTCTGCCCTTTTCGGCTTTCTTTTTACCAACTAATCGCTTTCTGTTTTTCTCAGGAAGCAAACTAACTCTATATTTCATTGTTATGCCTCCAATCCAACTTTTGCAAGACTGATACAGCCTGCATATTCTTTTGGTGAAAAACTACCGGTTGCGTATTCGCCACAATATGACGGAACTGAAAGTGGTACGTAGCACCTTTCAGCAATCTGTGCAGCAAGCCGATCTTCAAGAGGAGATGCTGTAGTAAACACAACAGATTCAAGTATAATATTTGTCTGCATCTGGAAATAGTTCATTGATGACGTAAGCTCTGATTGAAGGAGATCAACAATCATATCCATTTCACTTGTTGTAATTTCATCGGGAGAATGGAAAGCCTTCTTAACCTCAACAATTACTCTGTCAGGGATGTTAATGGAACGAACCATTTTAATGTCTCCCTCTGATATAGCAACGAAGTTGAGAACATCATCTGTAAGTGAAAGGAATGCGAAGGTTGAAGAATCTGAACCCTCATCAATAGCCACACGGCACCATGCAAGGAATGAGCTATCAATATCAACAACCTGATATTTCCCTGCTTCAAAGTTCTGAATAAGGTTTGTAAGCATTGTATTTCTTGCACCAACAAGAATCATATTAAGTGCAGGCTGGTCGTCATCGTCGGTTGTTTCGTCAACAATAACGTAGTCAAGACCAAGCTCTGAAATTGGAACAGGAATGAAATCCTGTGCCTGCATTGTAACAACGCTCCTTAATTTATCCTGTGGAACTTTAGGGAAGGTTGCGTAACGCATAATAACGTTTTCGTTATTAACTCCTACAACAATAGGCGTATCCTTGTCGAACTTACCCTGTTCAAACAAATCATTGAGAGCAGCAACAAACAAGGGACTGTCTACAACAACACCCTCGCTGATAACTCCCTCCTGAAGCCTGATGGTGGCAAAGCTTGAAGCTGTAGCTCTGCCATCTGCACCCTTTGAAAGCTGAACGGCTTTGATTTCATATGAATTATATTCAATGCCGATAGCACTGTTTACTTTTGCCATTTTATATCATTCTCCCTTGCAAAAGAATATGTTTTCGTTTTTCTTTTTTTATGCCTGATAAGATGTTGTTGCCTGGAAAACAGGAAGATAAAGAGCAACGATAAGGAAACCAACTACAGAACCAAGCAAAACAAGCATAATAGGCTCAAGTACGGAACCTAAGTTTTTAGCAAGTGCGTCAACGTCTTCCTCATAGAATTCTGCAACCTTATCAAGCATGACAGGAAGTGAACCTGCCTCCTCACCGATTGCTATCATACTGATAACCATTGGTGGGAATATTTGAGGCTCATCGAGAGCTTCGTGAATAGTTCTACCGTTTTCGACCTCAGAAATAGCCTTGAATACGGCTTCTTCAACAAGCTTTGAACCCGAGGTAGGACCCGCAGTTTCCAGCGCCTTAACAGCAGTAACACCACCGGCAACAAGTGTTGCAAAGATACGACAAAAACGAGCAAAAATGGTTTTTGAAATAAGCTCACCAACAATTGGAGCCTTCATCTTGTGGTTTTCCCAGAAGTGCTGTATAGGTGGGGATTTTATAATCTGAACAATAAGGAATATGGCTACTACCATAACAGGAACAACAATATACCACTTTGTTCTTAAACCTTCCGACATATTGTAAATAAGCTGTGTAATGGGGCTGATATCTGTTGCACCCTCGGTCATTCCCTGGAAGGTAGGTACCATGAATATAAGCATGAATATAACAATGATAATTGCAAGACCACCAACCATTTTGGGGTACGAGGTTGCAGACTTAATAGAGTCCTTAAGCTGTTTATCCTTATGTAGCTGGTTAGACATAGCAAGAAGTGTTTTATCCAACATACCACCCATTTCACCGGCGGCAATCATTGAGCAGAAAAGGTCTGAGAAAACAGGCTTTTGTGCACTGAAAGCATCTGAAAGAGCTGCACCACCCTCAACGTCAGAAGCAATTTCTTTAATTGCATTGGAAAGAGTTGGGTTAGTAGTCTGTGCAACAAGTGTATTCATAGCCTGGGTAACGGGAATACCCGCACCAATCATGGCAGCAAGCTGACGAGAAAACAAAGACATATCTGCAAGAGTAACCTTCTTGCCGCCCTTTTTCTTCTTTTTAGCTGCTTCCTCTTTAAGGCTTGTAACAACAACGCCTGCTTCACGAAGCTTTTCGTATGCTTCTGAAGTGGAATTGGCAACAACTCTACCGGTTATAGCCTCACCCTGTCGGTTAAGGGCTTCATATCTGAATTCCAAGAGTTATCCCCCTTTGAGATCGTATATTAAATATAATAGTATATGAAAAAGTATATGAAAATTTTTCGCACAAGCGCCCTATATATAATATGTATATATAAATAGTAGCATTTGCCTTATCAATACATTTGCATCTGACGAAGAATTTCTGCTCTTTCAACACAGTTTTCAAGAACTGATTCTCTTGAAATCTTCTGCTCTCTGAGGAGCTTTAAAAGAGCCTGGTCCATTGTCTGCATACCCTCTTTTTGAGCTGTCTGCATTGTACTGTAAATCTGGTGATCCTTGCCCTCACGAATCATATTACGTATGGCAGGAGTATCAACCATATATTCAACTGCAGATACACGACCACCACCAAGTCGAGGAAGAAGCTGCTGTGATATAACAGCACGAAGTGTGTTTGAAAGCTGGCTTCTTACCTGATTCTGCTGTTCACTTGGGAAGGAGTCAATAATACGAGCAATGGTAAGTGGCGCTGTCTGTGTATGGAGTGTTGAAAGCACCAAGTGTCCTGTTTCAGCGGCGGTAAGAGCAATACTGATACTTTCAGCGTCACGCATCTCACCAATCATAATAACGTCAGGGTCGTGACGAAGCACTGTTCTTAAAGCATTGTTAAAGCTTAAGGTATCGCCACCTAACTCACGCTGTCTGACGATTGAACGCTTGTGTGAATGAAGGAATTCTATAGGATCCTCAATTGTAACCATATTGTACTCAAAGTTGGTGTTCATATGGTTAATCATAGCTGCAAGAGTAGTTGACTTACCTGAGCCTGTAGGACCTGTAACAAGGATAAGTCCACGAGGGAGTGTGCAAAGTCTTCTGACGTCTGCAGGAAGACCTAATTTATCGAGAGTGGGGATTTCAAACGGAATAGCTCTGAATACAGCAGCAAGCGTGCCTCTTTGCACAATAACGTTTCCTCTGAAACGAGCGCATTTGGGAACGGCATATGAAAGGTCTAACTCAAGGTTTGCAAGTAAATCACGCTTATTTTTTTCGGACATAATCTGCATAAGCATATTTTCGACATCAGCCGGCTTCATTGGGGGAAAATCCTGTTTAACGATGTCGCCGTCAATACGAATGCAAGGTGGCATACCTACAACGATATGAAGGTCAGAGCCTCTTTTTTCAACCGTAAGCCTGAGCAATTGCTCAAGCGTTACGGGATATTCACTTGGTTGATTAAGAAAATCCATTCAAATCACTCCGATTTAGGTTGTGTTAAATTTTAGACCACATATCGAGAATAAGGTCAATATTTTCAGGAGATTCAAGCACGTAAAGAATGTACTTAACACCCTCGTCTGACGGGTCAAGGTCTCCGGAAATCTCGAATGATGTTACAGAGATTGTTGGGTTATTGATAAGCTTAACAACAAGCTCTTCCTTAGCAGCAAGCACCTGAAGCTCGTTAGCGTCTGTGATTGTTGCGATTGGATAGTACATATCGCCAAGGTTATTGTCGAGAGAAGCAATAATTTCTTTAACCTCTTCAACCTTATTGGATGAGCAGTAAACCATAATTGACTTTGTAAGCTGTGGATATGAACCGAAGTAGAAATCTACACCCTCAATATCAATGTAACCAATCTTGCTCTGGAGCTCAGAAGCAACAATGTTCTTAAGCTCATATACGAAGAATGTTCTGTCTGTGTTGTTGTCTGCAATGTCGTTTTCTTTAATTCTTTCAACAGCAGCGTCAACCTCTTCAGTAACACCCTGAATCCATATTCTCTTCTCGTAAAGGTCAAGACCGAGAATCTTAACGTCGTAACCGAAGGTATCGATAATTGACTTAGCAGCTTCCTAAGTCGGAGGCCAAGCGGTC
>JAZSJL010000001.1:0-1987 GCA_045534355.1 Acutalibacteraceae bacterium | reverse complement strand
GACCGCTTGGCCTCCGACTTAGGCACAGAGTGCCCTTATTTCAAGAATCAACCTTGAAGAGGATAGTATCGTTATCTTCAACACCACAGGTTTCAACAGAGTTGATGCAGTTATTTGCGATGCTCCATGCGATGGTGAGTTTGCATTGTTTGATACAGACGGTAACGAAGTACCATACCAAAAAACCTACGATGGCAAAATTGTTTTCGTAATATCAGTTCCATCAAAGGGCTATACCTCTGTTGCAGTAAGAAAGTGCAAGCCTGAAGAATTTAACTTTGTTAATGCAACAGAAAATACAGTATCAACACCTGTTTTTGAGGTGGAGTTTGACGAGAAATTTAATATTTCAAAGCTTATTCACAAGGAGTCCGGTAGAAGCGTTGCACCTTGTGGTGAAACAATTGGTAAGGTTATGGCTTACCAGGACAGACCACACAACCACGAGGCTTGGGATATTAAGTGCTACTTCGATGAAAAGAGCTGGGAGCTTGATTTCAAGAGAGCAGAGCTTGTTGAGGTTGACCCTGTAAGAGCTGTTTATAAGGTTGAAAGAGCATTTAGAAATTCAACCTTTACAGAGTACTATATTATCTATAAGGGTCTTGAAAGAATCGACGTAGACTACGAGGCAGATTGGCACGAGGACCATGTTGTGCTTAAGGCAGACTACCCTGTAGACGTTAACGCTACAAAGGCAACCTTCGATATTCAGTTTGGTAATGTTGAACGCTCAACTACTACAAATACCACTTGGGAGTTTGCACAGTTTGAGGAGTCAATGCACAAGTGGGTTGACCTTTCAGACAACAGCTTTGGTCTTTCAATTCTCAATGACTGTAAGTACGGCTGCGACGTGAAGGATGGCCACATAAGACCGACACTCTTCCGTTGCGCAACAAGACCAAACACAATACAGGACAGAGAATTCCATTCCTTTACTTTCTCAATTTATCCACACGAAAATGCTGTTAAGGATTCTTCTGTTGTTGAGGAAGCTTACAACGTAAACTTCCCACTCTACGCAGTACCTGTTAAGGCACAGAAGGGTACAATGGATAACAGCTATTCACTTGTTTTTGCACTTGATGATAACGTTGTTATTGAAACAGTAAAGGTAGCAGAGGATAGCGACGAGCTTGTTGTTCGTGCATACGAAACCTGGAATGCAAAAACACCTACAACAATTGTTTTCTGCGATGAAATCGAGAGCGTAAGTGAATGTAATCTCCTTGAGGAAGAGGATGAGGCTATCGCTTTCTCAGGCAGAGGCTTCGATACAACCTTTAAGCCATTTGAAATAAAAACCTTCAAGGTTAAATTTAAAAAATAAGGTAATTTAAAATGAACAGTACATTTTTTGCAATGGTTTCACGAATGAAATACATTGACCGTTGGGCATTAATGAGAAATACCGAAAGTGAAAGCCTTGATAGCCACTCTAAAGAGGTTGCTGTTATAGCCCACGCCCTTGCAATTATAGGCAATAAGCGTTTTGGCAAAAGCTACAATGCAGACAGGGCAGCCGTTTTAGGTCTTTACCACGATGCTCACGAAATAATAACAGGCGATATGCCAACCCCTGTTAAATATGATAATGAAATTCTCACAAACGCCTTTAAAGCAGTGGAGGATGCGGCAAACGAAAAGCTTGTTGCAAAGCTCCCCGAGGATTTGCAGGATGTGTTTTCATCAATTTTAACAGGCGCAGAGGATAAGGAGCTTAAGCCCCTTGTGAAGGCTGCAGATAAGCTTAGTGCCCTCATTAAATGTATTGAGGAGCGCAAGGCAGGTAACACAGAATTCTGCGAGGCAGAGGCAGCTACAAGAAAGCGTATTCTTGAAGCAGAAGTGCCTGAGGCAGAGGTTTTTCTTGAAGAATTCATCCCTGCATATGAGCTGACGCTTGATAGACTATAAAAAAACAGCACTTTCCTTTTTGGGGGGAAGTGCTGTTTTTTAAATTAGGAATTAGGAATGAGGAATT
>JAZSJL010000403.1:0-5478 GCA_045534355.1 Acutalibacteraceae bacterium | reverse complement strand
GTGCACCACTGATACCACCGGCACCTAATACAGCAATTTTCATAACTTAATTCTCCTTTATTAGCTTTTCCGTTATTTGGCGCCTGACTTGGTTTTTATTCTCGGCGTATCGCATACGCCTTCGAATTTCAAACCTGCGTCATCCATCCAAATCTCGAAAAAGTGATAGTTTTATTGTCTTAGCGAAGCTTCACTTCGCACTTCGCATTTCGCACCTCGCACTTCGCATTTTTGCGAAGCTCTGGCATCTGGCAGCTGGCGACTGGCATCTAAAATAGCGTCGCAGACCCTCAAATCCTCACTCCTCACTCCTGATTTCACGAAGTGGCAACTCAATCCTTCCTCTTTATAGACTCAAAGAACTTGTTGTACTTATCGTTCCATTCGAGAACGTCTTTTTTGTCGTATTTATTTGGGAATGAGGCTTGCAAAACAGCGTATTTTGTCAGCCACACAACTAAATTTCCTAAAAGATTTTTAAGAAGTGGTTCATCACTTACCTTACGGATTTTGTTCTTTATTGAAGCAATGCCCTTTGCGTTAAACACGGCATCTGCCTTATTTGTCCACAAAGCATTAAGCTCCTCGGTTGTAACAAGCTCCATAGCAAAGAGCTTATTTACGTCGTCAGCCGTCATAAATGGCAGCATATTTTTAAGGATTGCAATTCCACCTGCACCTATGCCGATTTCCTTAAAAAACCTTCTTTGGTATTCCCAGAGAGTTTCCTGACTATAACAGCAGTTTTTGTCGGCAATAACTGCATCTGCAAGAATTTTACCTGCCTTTATGCTGTAAGCAATACCCGAGCCCTTAAGGGCAACCGTCATAAATGCACTATCACCCACAGCAGCATAGCCGTCTGCAACGAGTACGGCAAGTGGCTGGCAAACAGGAATTATATCGTGTGAGCCACCATAAACAAGCTCAAGACCCATATGAGGGTTTTCCTCGTGAAGTGTTTTGAGCGTTGCTAAAATTTCGCTGTCATCGGGCTTATAAAACCTGCATACAAGCACGTCTACTCTGTCAAACTCCGTCACAAGCCAATAGAAGCCTACGTTTCCGTCGTCCCTGAAGTGAATGTTATAGTCTGTTTCGGGTGCTATCTCACCCGGGAGCCTGTTGAAGTAGCCCCTGTAGGAGTAAACCACGTCATATTTTTCAACAGGTCTGTTTACACCCAGATATTCCGGCAAACCATTTCTTACAGGTGACTCAACACCACAGGCATCAATAACAAGGTCAGCGTAATATTCGCCTTTATCTGTTACAACACCGGCTACTCTGTTACCTAAAAGCACGGGTGAAAGAACCCTTTCACCGTAAATTATTTTTACTCCTGCCTTCTCTGCCTGTGAAAAAAGGTAGGTAATAAGCTCTTTTCTGTCTACAAGCAGAGATAAAGCCTCTTGTCCCGGGAGGGTTATTTTACCTGCATCCTTCTCCTTTGGCAAAAAAGTTATTTCATTTCTGCCTCGTCTGAAATATTCGGGTACCTCTAACCCTGCGTAGGTAAAGGCATTCATATCAAGGGCATCTGTTTGTGCAAGACCGAAATTTTCTTGCTGTGATGCTTCGAAAACAGTAACGTCAAATCCGTTTTTTGCAAGATTTATAGCGGCAACAACACCACCGTGGCCGCCGCCCGCAACGATGATTTTTGGCATAAACCTACCTCCAGATAAAATGTTGGATTTATACTCATTAGTATATCACAGGAAAATCTACATTACAAACAAAATGTAATGTAAAAGAAAAAAATATATACTATTGTATAAAATTTAGTAAAAAGTGTTGCAAAACGGGAAAAAATATGATATATTCCTCTTGTAAGAATATTGGTTTGAGTGAGAGCAGGGAAACCTGCTCTCAATTTATTGTATTCAGATTAATTCAAAATTTTATAAAAGAGGTGCAGTTTTGGCAAAGAATACAGTTTCACTTGTGTGGGATATTGCAGAGCCTATTGCCGAGGAGCTTGGCTTGGTCCTCTGGGACGTTGTTTTTGAAAAAGAGGGCGCCTGCTACTATCTCAAAATATTCATCGATAAAGACGGTGGCGTTGGCATTGAGGATTGTGTCAATATGAGTCACGCACTCGACAAGCCTCTTGACGAGGCAGACCCCGTAGACCGTCAGTACAACCTGCAGGTATCTTCACCCGGTATTGAAAGAAAGCTCACAAGAGATTTCCACTTTGATTACGCTATGGACGAAAAGGTTATATTAAGACTCATAAGACCATATGAAAATCAAAGAGAGTTCAAGGGAGTTCTTATTGACTACAGCGAAACAGGTGCAGTTACAATTGAGTTTCCCGATGAAACTACAATGACTGCTGAGAAGAAAGAGATAGCCTGGATTAAGCTGGACGACTTTGAATTTTAAATATTTGGCGAATAACTTTGTCTTGCTCCCTCGCTGTATAAACATACAGCTTCGGTAACAAGCCTTCGTTCTTCATCCAAATCTTTAAATTCCGTGAGCTATTTGCTATACGCTATCAGCCATCTCTGGCAACTGGCGACTAGTAGCTGGTAACTAAATTAGTTTATAATTTTTCACATATAATATCTTGAAAGGAATGGTTAGAAAAATGGCACGTAAATCCACAAAACCAACCAACAAAAACGTAGAATTTTTTGATGCGATAGCATTGCTTGAGCAGGAGAGAGGTATTCCTGCTGATTACCTTCTCGAAAAGGTGTGCGCAGCAATTGTTACATCCTTGAGAAAAGAGTACGGCGAGGACGTAGTTTTCGTTGACTGCGACCCGGAAAAGCAGGAGCTCAGAGTTTACCTCAGAAAGCTTGTTGTTGATGTTGTAGAAAACAGCTCAACAGAAATCCTTCCTGAGGAAGCAAAGAAGTACAAGAAAAATGCTCTTGTAGGCGACTACGTTGAAATCCCTCTTGATGCAAGTAAGTTCGGCAGAATTGCTGCAACAACAGCAAAGAACGTTATTCGTGGTGATATTCACGATGCGGAGCGTGGACTTATGCTTAAGGATTTCGAATCCAAGCAGGAGGAACTTGTAACAGGTAAGGTACAGAGCGTTGACCCACAGACAGGTAATGCAACACTTGAAATCGGTAAGGCTGTAGTTGTTCTTCCAAAGAGCAGACAGATTCCAAACGAGGTTATTACAGAGGGTAAGCATATTGAGGTTTACATTGAGGGTATCAAGGATACACCAAAGGGACCAAAGGCAATGATTTCAAGAACTCATCCCGGTCTTGTAAAAAGACTTTTCGAGAGAGAGGTTACTGAAATCTACGACGGTATTGTAGAAATCAAGTCAATTGCCCGTGACCCGGGTTCAAGAACAAAGCTTGCAGTTATCTCAAAGGATGAAAACGTTGACCCAATCGGTGCTTGCATCGGTCCTAAGGGTAGCCGTGTAGGAACAATCGTAGAGCTCCTTTGTGGTGAAAAGATTGATATCGTTGTTTACAACGAGGATCCAAAGCTCTTTATTGCAGCAGCACTTGCTCCTGCAGATGTTCTTGAGGTTGAAATCGACGAGGAGAAGGAAAAAGCTTGTCACGTAACAGTTCCTGATACACAGCTTTCACTTGCAATCGGCAACAAGGGTCAGAACGCACGCCTTGCTGCAAAGCTTACAGGCTGGAAGATTGACATTAAGCCTGAAAGTGGTTTCTATATTCCTCAGAATTCGTGAGGTAAGCCATGGCAGAAAAGAAAATACCAATGCGAAAGTGCTTGGGCTGTAACGAAATGAAGCCCAAGAGGGAGCTTGTTCGTGTGGTAAAGAGCCCCGAGGGTGAGGTCAGCATAGACCTAATCGGTAAAAAATCGGGTAGAGGAGCATATATCTGTCCCGATAAAAAGTGCTTTGATAAGGCTCGTAAGGGCAAGCGCTTCGAAAAGGCTCTTGAAACACAAATTCCCGAAGAAGTATATGAGGCTATGGCCGGTGAGCTTAAGTAAAAAGCTTACAAAGTATAATATTACGGAAGGACTGTGGCAGAATTGAATATAAAGGATGCAATGGGCTTTTTAGGTCTTTGCAGAAAAGCAAATAAGCTTCTCTGTGGCCACGACGTTGTCAAAGAGTCGATTGTTAAATCAACAGCGTTTCTCGTAATGCTTTCGTCAGATGCATCAGAAAGGCTTGAAAGAGAAATGCGACACGCCTGTGCTTACAACGGAAAAAATATTCCTGTTATAAGAACGGCTTGTTCAATGGATGATTTTGCCGCAGGTATCGGTAAACGATCTGCAGTTTTTTCGGTGTCAGATGCCGGATTTGCTGCAAAAATACAAGAGAAATTCATGGAGGAATCAGATGGTAACTAAATATAAAGTCAGCGAAGCTGC
The DNA here is from genome assembly GCA_045534355.1 of Acutalibacteraceae bacterium. Lineage (GTDB taxonomy): Bacteria > Bacillota > Clostridia > Oscillospirales > Acutalibacteraceae > DTU089. The sequence goes on along the minus strand of JAZSJL010000403.1, from coordinate 1,134 downwards.
AAAAGACTTCGGTTTACAAAGCAAAGCAGTTATAGATCTTCTTTCAAAATATTTTGAGGAGCCAAAGAAATCATCATCTACTCTTGATTCAGCAGAGTTAGACGTTCTTTTCGATGTGCTCACACAGGAAAATTCCGTTGAAAACTTCAATGCATATTTTGCAATGCAGAAGCCTGAGGAAAAGAAGCCTGAGCCAAAGAAGGAGACACCTAAAACGGATGCTCCGAGGAAGGATACTCCAAAGAAGGAAGAACCCAAGAAGGGCGAGCCAAAGAAGGGTGAGCCAAAGAAGGGTGAGCCAAAGAAGGACACTCCAAAGAAGGGTGATGGCAAAAAGGGAGCTGCTCCACAGGAGAAAAAGCACGGTGAAAGCTCACCAAACCCATTCAAGAAGCACGAAAAGAAGTCCGATGCTCCAATGCAGTCCAGAACAAAGGGCGAAATGCGTACAGTTGATACAAGAGCAGACAACATCGAGCTTGATAAGTACAACGAAAGATATGAAAACATTGCTCCTGCTCACTCAATGAACGAAAACGGCCCAACAAAGCAGAAGCTTAAGCAGAAGAGCCAGCAGTACAGAAAGCAGCAGGGTATGCGCTCCAAGCGTAAGGAGAGCGAGGCAGAGAGATTAAGAAGACTCGAAGCAGAGCGTGCAAAGAGAACACTTGTTATTACTGTGCCTGAGGAAATCACGGTAGGTGACCTTGCCGCATTACTTAAGAGAACAGCAGCAGAGGTTATCAAAAAGCTCTTCTCATTGGGTATGATGGCTACTGTAAACCAGGTTATCGACTTTGATACAGCAGAAATCGTTGCTACAGAAATGGGCGCAAAGGTTAAGAAAGAGGTTGTTGTTACAATCGAGGAAAGAATCATTGACGACCACGAGGACAACGAGGAGGATCTTCTTCCAAGAAGCCCTGTTGTTTGCGTTATGGGTCACGTTGACCAAGTCGGAGGCCAAGCGGTCTTAGGAAGACAATACTAATGGCCAACTCCTTGGCTCACAGAACGACATGGCTACGATCCGACTTGTTACAATTGAGGAAAGAATCATTGACGACCACGAGGACAACGAGGAGGATCTTCTTCCAAGAAGCCCTGTTGTTTGCGTTATGGGTCACGTTGACC
>JAZSJL010000167.1:0-1909 GCA_045534355.1 Acutalibacteraceae bacterium | reverse complement strand
TACCACGCCTTTATATGATTATGGCATCTATGGATGATACAAACGACATTGTTGAGTATATGAAATAAGCCATGGAATATATTTTAAAGGAATTTTCATCTGTTGAGGACGTTAAAGCCTCCGAATATTACGAGCTTTGTTCGTATCATTGGGAGGCAGAGATGCCATATAGACCCAAAACCTTTGCAACAGTTGGCGTTGTAAATGGTGAGCTGGTTGCCGTTCTTAAATGCTACGAGGAAAATCCAAGAACAGAGTGCACCCAAAGAGATGACCCTGTGTATATGGATAGCTGTCTTGAGTTTTTTGTGGCACCTGTGGGTGACAGGCGTGAATACGTAAACGTTGAGTGTAATTCAGCAGGTATTTTTCTCACCGAGTTTGGTAATGGTAAATACAACAGGAGCCTTGTGGGCTCCTTAACGGAGCTTTCACCTTTGGTGAGTAATTTTAAGGGTAAAGACGATAAAGGCTCTTATTGGGGTGTTTGTGTTGAATTGACGAGGGAATTTGTTGCAAGCTTATATAAAATGGATTATAATGACGTTTCCTTCGATTCAATAAGACTTAATTTTTATAAATGTGGAGACGGTTGTGAAATACAACACTATATAGCTTTTTCACCTGTAACCACTTTACCACCGGGGTTTCATAACCCTGATTGCTTTGTTACGTTTAAAAAGGAGATATAACAAATGGAAAACATTAAAGAAATTATTTCTGCATTTCCCGATTATGGTGAGGTTTTAGGTTATAAACCTATTACTGCAGGGCATATAAATGATACGTACATAGTTGAATATAAGCTTGAGGATGGTAACACACAGCGTTACCTTTTGCAGCGTATTAACACAAATGTTTTTAAAAAGCCTATTGAGCTTATGGAAAATGTTATGGGTGTTACTGCACACCTGAGGAAAAAGATTGCCGAAAACGGTGGTGACCCTACAAGAGAAACCTTAACTGTTTTCCCTGCAAAGGATGGCAAAAACTACTATATGGCTGACGATGGTGGATGCTGGAGAATGTATAACTTTGTTGAGGACACTTTCTCAATCAGTGAGCTTAATAATCCTGTTGACTTTAAAAACGCTGCTATAAGCTTCGGTAACTTCCAGAAGCTTCTTGCAGACTATCCGATTGATACTCTTTACGAGACAATTCCTAATTTCCACAATACGGTTTCTCGCTTTGCAGATTTTAAAAAGGCACTTGAGGATAACCTTTCAGGCAGAAAGGATGAAGCGATCCCTGAAATTGAGTTTGTTCTTGCACGTGAAAATGATTGTGGTGTTATAGTTGAAATGCTTGCTAATGGTGAGCTTCCGTTAAGAGTAACCCACAACGACACAAAGCTTAATAACATTCTTTTCGATAACACTACTAAAAAAGGTCTTTGTGTTGTTGATCTTGATACCGTAATGCCGGGCTCATCGCTTTATGATTTTGGTGATAGCATCCGTTTTGGTGCAAATACTGCCGCAGAGGACGAAAAGGACTTATCAAAGGTTTCGTTGAGCCTTGAATACTTCCGTGCATACGTTGAGGGTTACCTTGAATCAGCAGGTGAGAGCCTTACTGAAAATGAGATTGATTATTTACCGTTTTCTGCAAAGCTTCTTACACTTGAGTGTGGTATCAGGTTCCTTGGCGACTTTATAAACGGCGATGTTTATTTTAAAACAGAATATCCTGAACATAACCTGGTGAGAGCTCGTACACAGTTCAAATTAGTAGAGGATATAGAGGCTAAATTTGAGGAAATGAAGGCTATTGTTGCACAGGCAAAAAGCCGTATCTGACACCCGAAACTTTTTTTGAAAAAAATTAAAAAAGTTTTAAAAAAAGTGTTGACAAATCATTTCTAATAGTGTATAGTATCTATCGTTGTCGGTAACACAAACACATC
>JAZSJL010000364.1:0-2190 GCA_045534355.1 Acutalibacteraceae bacterium | reverse complement strand
AATCCTTGATGTTATGCTTCCTGACGGTAACGGCTTTGATATGTGTGGCTTCATTCGTGAGAAGAACGAGGATGTACCGATTTTATTTTTAACTGCCTGTGATGATGAGGTTCAGGTGGTTCGTGGTCTTGATGCAGGTGCAGACGATTACGTTACAAAACCTTTTAAATTACTTGAGCTTTTATCAAGAATACGAGCTCTTTTGAGGAGAAACAAATCTACAGTTTACAGCTGCGAGAATATTGTTATTGATATAAATACAATGACCGTAAAAAAAGATGGCGAAAATGTTTTTGTTACTCCAACGGAATTCCAGATTCTTTCAACGCTTATAAGAAATAACGGTGTTATTGTTACAAGAGCAATTCTGTTGGAAAACATCTGGGATGAGGGTGGTTCGTTTATTGATGACAACACTCTTTCCGTACACATTAGTCGCCTTCGAGAAAAAATAGGTGCAGAGCACATAGTTACAGTCAGGGGTATTGGCTACAGATGGGAGGACACTAAATGAGTCCTTTAAATATTTTCTTGCTTGCGTGTACAGGTGTACTGCTTGCTGTGGCTGTTGCTTTGTGTCTGATTGTATTGAAAAATAAAAAGAACGTAGGAAATCTTACAGAAAGCATATATAAGTATCTTGAAAATGGTGAGTTGACAAAGTTCAGCACCAAGGATGATAGCTTTGCACCCTTGCAAAACGTGGTTTGTGATTTAGAAAATGCCCTTGAAGTGCAAAAGCACAACACAGAGCTTGAATCTAAAAAGAATGCTGATTTTATTGCAGATATTTCACATCAGCTTAAAACTCCACTTGCAGGGCTAAGGCTGTACCTTGAAATGGATTATTCCCAAAACCCGGCAGAACACACAGGAAAAGAGCTACAGCTTGTCGGTAAGATGGAGGAGCTTGTAGCAAAGCTTTTGCGCCTTGAAAAGATAAAAAGCGATACGTACGTTATGGCTTTTCAATTTTATGAAATCAGCGAAATACTTAAAAGCATTGTTACGGATATGAAGCATATTTTCCCTGAAAAGCAAATTGATGTGTTGGGACAGAGCCGAATGAGGTGCGATAAGGAGTGGCTTACAGAGGCTCTGCAAAACGTTATAAAGAATGCTTGCGAGCATACTGCAGACGACGGGGAAATAACTATAACAATTGAAGATAGCGAGCGCTCTGTAATTATAGGTGTCTCCGACAATGGTGGTGGCGTTGATAACGATGATGTTGCTATGCTTTTCAACAGATTCCACAGAGCAAAAAATGCCAGACCGCAAAGTGCAGGTATAGGACTTGCAATTACAAAGGCAATTGTAGAAAAGCACCACGGAACAATAAGCGCAGAAAATACAAATAAAGGCTTAAACGTTGTAATGTGTTTCCCGAAAATTGACGGTGCTTTGGCGATTTGATGGCAAGGCAAAGCCTTGCAGCGATATAAATCCTCTGGATTTGCGATATATCTTATGATGCGATATACCTTCGGTGCGATATGTGCCTTACGGCACGAGAGATAAGGATTTATATCATATCGCATTTGCGAAGCAAATATATCGCATTTTGTGTAAACAAAATATATCGCACGGGCGCAGCACGTATATCGCAAAAAGGAAATACTATGGAGAACAGAACAATCAAGGAATTAGCAATAGAGTTGACAGTTGAAACAACTACTGTTTGTGATAAAATAAAGGGGAGAAGCGTCTATGTTAATCAACTTTTAAGGGCGTGTTCATCCATAGGTGCAAATTCTCATGAGGCTAAATACGCTCAAAGTCGTGCTGATTTTATACATAAAATGGAAATAGCGTTAAAAGAGACTTATGAAACAGAATACTGGCTTGAAATCCTTTATAAAGTGGATTCTTTAGATGAATGTGTATATAAAAATCTTAATGATAAGTGTGGTACAATTCGTAGAAAGCTTATTGCATCCATAACGACAGCCAAAAATAATCAAAAATAAAATTTGCAGCGATATAAATCCTCTGGATTTGCGATATATCTTACGATGCGATATACCTTCGGTGCGATATGTGTCTTACGGCACGAAAACAAACTCTCTCTTTGATTTTCAAGGAGAGAGTTTTTTAATCTTACGAAATCTTAAGATTAAAGTCACTTTATTTTAAGATTGAAACTATATAATAAAGTCATAAAAGGGGATAACCCTGATTTATAAGGAG
>JAZSJL010000360.1:0-2825 GCA_045534355.1 Acutalibacteraceae bacterium | reverse complement strand
CCGTTAATCAATGCTGCAGCCTCTCTTGTAAGGCTTACCTCAATATTCAGGGTATCGGGAAGCTTTCTTTTCAGCTTAACGCTTTTTATGTAAGGAAGCTCACGGCTTAGCACTTCGTTTAGCTCCTTTTCACTTACGCTGAAAAGATTATCTCCTATCTCAATATCACCACAGGCTACCACAAGCTTGTCTGAATAAAACTTTTCACCGGTTATATTAACGGTGTTTATCTTAAAAAAAACTGTAAGGACAAGTAAAACACCAACACAAACTACAACAAAGGCAAGGGCAAGCAGACCAAGCTTTCTTCTCAGCTTTCGCATTTTGCTTTGTTTCCTTTTGACCACAGAACGTGCTTCATCACGAGAAAGACTCGGCTGTGGCTTTTTACCTGCAGCACTTCCCTTGCGAGAACGCTGTGTTGAATTAGTTTTACGTTGTTCCATAGCTTTTTACCTTTCTGTAAATATCTGCATTCAATGAACACAGGTCATTTTCTAAATTCTCGTACCCTCTGTCTATATACTCTATATCAGACACAGAGGTAACACCATCGGCACACAGCCCTGCAAGAACAAGAGCTGCGCCACCACGCAAATCTCCTGCAAGAACATCTGCACCAAAAAGTCTTTTCACGCCGTCAATAACAGCTACCCTGCCCTCTATACGGATTTTTGCACCCATTCGCACAAGCTCGGGCACGTGCTTGAATCGACTTTCAAATATATTTTCCACAATTACGCTTGTGCCGTTGGCAATAGAAGCCAACACGGTAAACAAGGCTTGTGAGTCCGTAGGAAAGCCGGGATAGGGCTGTGTAACTATTTTATCTGCTCTGTTAAGTCTGCCGAAGGACTTAAGTCTTACAGAATTACAACGAATTCTGATATCGCAGCCCATTTCCTCAAAAACAGGTAATACTGCATTCAAATGAGCAGGATTAACGCCCGGTAGCTCTATGCTGCCTCCCGTAGCAGCACCTGCAGCTAAATATGTAGAAGCTACAATCCTGTCGCTGATAACCCTATGCTCTGCACCAACAAGAGAGCTCACACCATTTACGGTAATTATACTTTCGCCTGCACCACTTATATCTGCACCACACTTATTGAGAAAATCGCACAAGTCAATTATCTCAGGCTCTCTTGCAGCATTTACTATTGTAGTGCGACCCTTGGCAGTAGCACAGGATAATACAGCATTTTCTGTTGCACCAACGCTTGGAAAGGATAATGTTATTTTTTCACCCTTCATACCATTTGGTGCTTCAAAGTGAAGTCTGCCGAAATCCTCCTGCACAACAGCACCTAATCGTTTTACTGCATACACGTGCAAATCGATAGGTCGAAGTCCTATTTCACACCCACCGGGCGAGGAAATAATTGCCTTACCAAATCTTCCGAGAATTGCTCCTAAAAACACTACCGAGGATCGCATTTCTCTCATAAGCCTTTCGGGTATCTCAAAGCCCTGCGCATTGGTGCTGTCTACAATAATTGTACTACCCTCTCGAACTATGCTACAGCCTAAAAGCTCTAATATTTTTAAGGTGCACTGTGTATCAGAAAGCTTGGGGACATTATGTATTATACTTTTTCCGTTAACTAATAAGGTGGCTGCAAGTATAGGTAATACGCTGTTTTTAGAACCTTGAACATTTATACTACCACTCAGGCGCCTACCACCATTCACAACAAAGCATTGCATTAGCGTTGCTCCCTTCACAAAAGGTTGACGCTACATAATATGCTGTTGTGTAAAATTTGTTAAATTATTTTATAAGACCTAAAACTATATCGCAAATTCTTGCTGTTGCATCTGTAACAGCCATTTCACGGGCATTCTTACCAATCTGAGTAAATCTCTTTTTATCCTTTAAGAGATTTATCAAAGCCACATTCAATGCCTGACCTGTAAGATTCTTTTCCTCTATAAGAATTGCTGCATTCTTATTCACGAGAGCCATAGCATTGTGATACTGATGATTCTCTGTAACGTTTGGGGAAGGGATAAGAATCGATGGCTTACCTAATGCCTGTATCTCGGAAAGAGATGAAGCACCTGCACGGCAGATAACTACATCTGCTGCAGAAAGACAACGAGCCATATCGTTGATGTAAGGTCTTATTTGGAGATTCGGAAGGCTTTCGATATTTACTCCTCGGTCACGAAGATTATCGGGTACCCATGTACCATTCTGACCTGTTGAAACAATAAAGTTATAATCACCACTATATACGTTAGAGGCAATAACCTCAACCATAGCCTTATTAATCTCCCTTGAGCCCAGGGAGCCACCCATAGAGAGGATAATCGGTTTATCGTTAAAGCCTAATTCTGCACGTGACTGCACAGGGTCAGCTTCAAGAATTTCACCTCTGATTGGCAGACCTGTTACTATCGGCTCATTCTTGCATTTCATATGAGATTTTGCTTCCTCTGCAGTAAGCATAACAACGTCTACCCTTTCAGCAAGAGCCTTGTTTGTTACACCTGGATATGCATTCTGCTCGTGAATGGCTGTAGGTACTCCCATTTTAGCTGCCATACGGATAACGGGACCACTTACGTAACCACCAAAGCCTATTGCAACATCCGGCTTGAAGTCGTTAATTATTTCTTTTACTGCCTTGGAGCTTTTTGCAAGCTTTACGATAGTTTTGACATTGGCTTTGATTTCTGCCGGTGAAAAACCTCTTTTAAAGCCTGTTATCTCAATCGTTTTAAGCTCATAGCCTGCTTCAGGAACAATTTTTGCTTCAATTCTGTCTGCAGTACCTACGAAGCAGATTTCTGCATCAGGATATCTTTTTCTTATTTCTCCT
>JAZSJL010000389.1:0-10931 GCA_045534355.1 Acutalibacteraceae bacterium | reverse complement strand
AATGTTACAACTATTGTTTATTTTGGCTTTATGTTATATTATATATTAAATATGTATTAAAGCTTCGGGCAGGTGATAAATGGTGAGCAAAACTGAATACTACAGAACCTTTGCAGAAATTTCTCTCGATGCTATTGAGAGTAACCTACAGAGCCTTAAAAGAAAGCTTAAGCCCGGGGTGCTTACACTTGCCATTGTTAAGGCAGATGCCTATGGTCACGGAGCAGTAGGTGTGAGCAGAGCAATACAAGATAAGGTTGATTATTTTGGCATTGCCGAGCTTATGGAGGCAGTAGAGCTTCGTGAGGCAGGGGTTGAAAAGCCTATTCTCGTGCTTTCCTATACTTCACCGTATTTATACGAATTACTCATAAAAAACGAATTAACACAAACTATTTTTAACTATGATGATGCTGTTGAGCTTTCAAAGGCAGCAGTCAGGCTCAATAAAATAGCACGAGTTCATATAGCTGTGGACACAGGTATGTCACGTATCGGCTTTTTCTGTAACAGCGAAAGTGTAGAAATAGTTAAACGCATAAATGATTTACCCAATATCTATATAGAGGGTATTTTCAGCCACTATGCCTGTGCCGGTTGTGAGGATAAATGAACCAGAATTAAACAGGCAGAATCCTTCAAGACGTTTATAAAGGCTTTGGAGGACAGGGGAATGGTAATCCCAATTAAGCATATGTCAAACAGCGCAGGCACTCTTGTGTGCGATGAGCAGTTTGATATGGTGCGAATGGGTATTGTTTTATACGGCCTTTACCCCGATGAATGTGTTAACGATGGCTCTGTTGAGCTTCACCCTGCAATGAGGGTTGTAAGCCACGTGGTTCACGTTAAGGATGTTCCTGCAGGTAGTGGTGTAAGCTATGGTCACACATATTTCACTAAAGAAAAAACACGCATAGCTACAGTTTGTATCGGCTATGCCGACGGATATTCAAGAAGTCTTTCTAATATAGGTCGGGTGCTCATAAATGGTGAATATGCCAAGGTAATAGGCAGAGTTTGTATGGACCAGCTTATGGTAGACGTAACAAAGCTTACCGATGTAAAGGTGGGCGATGAGGTTACCGTGCTGGGTAAGGATGGAGAAAACGAAATTACTGCCGAGGAGCTTGCAGAGCTTACAAACACCATAAACTACGAGGTTGTGTGCCAGTTCCAGAAGCGAGTAACAATTCTTCAGTATAAAAACGGAGAGCAGGTCTGATATGAAAAACTGCGATATTAACATCCGCGATCCTTTTGTGCTTGTGCACGAGGGCAAATATTATATGTACGGCACAAGGGCGAAGAATTTCGGTCAGCAAACAGGTGGCTTCGATGTGTATGTAGGTACTGACCTTGAAAACTGGTCAGAGCCTATAGAGGTATTCGATTCAAATAAATATAATATGAATACCCACGTTAACTGGGCACCCGAGGTGCACAGGGTTGGTAACAGCTTTTATATGCTTGCTACCTTCACAAAGCCGGACGGCCTACGTGGTACTTACGTTTTAAAGAGCGAAGCTCCTGATGGTGAGTTCAAACCCCATTCCAATGGCGCAATAACACCGAAAGGGTGGGAGTGCTTGGATGGTACTCTTCATATTGAGGGTAGCAAAATCTACTGTGTTTTCTGCCACGAGCATACACAAATACTCAACGGTACCGTGTGCTATGTGCAGTTAAGTGATGACCTTACAAAGGCTATTACAGAGCCTGTGGAGCTTTTCGATGCAGGCTCATATCTTAAAAGACCTGCAAGTGAGGAATGTCACAACGTAACAGACGGCCCATTCCTTTACAGACTACAGAGTGGTAAGCTTATTATGGTGTGGTCAACAAGCACAGATAAGTATCTTCAATGCATTGCCACAACAGATAACGACAGCATAACGGGTAAATGGTACTTCCTTGACCCTCTTTTTACAGAGGATGGTGGTCACGGAATGCTTTTCAAAGCCTTTGATGGCAAGCTTAAGCTAACACTTCATTGTCCTAATCAGACGGACTATGAAAGACCAATTTTCTTCAATATTAAGGAAACTGATTCTACTCTTGTGATAAATAATACTACGGAGGTAACACCGTGAACAAAGTAATCGGCTTTTTCAAAAGCTATGTGGATAATTTTGCAATAAACATAAAGGAGCACGTGGAGAATATTCCCCAGGTTGCGAAGCTTTCTATTGCAGATTTAAAGAAAACCTACACAGGTGCAGCGTTAGGCTGGGCTTGGGCAATCATAAAACCAATAGTTAACATTTTCGTTTATTGGTTTGCAATTGCAATAGGTCTGCGTCAGGGTGGCGACGTTAACGGCTACCCATACATATTGTGGCTTGTTTGTGGTATCATTCCCTGGTTCTTTATGAGCGAGGCAATTACAGGTGGTACAGACTGTATACGAAAATACAGCTATCTTGTCACAAAAATGAAATATCCCGTAACAACTATTCCAACCTTCACAAACCTTTCAAAGCTGTTTGTTCACCTTATTATTACAGTAGTAGTTGTTGTAATTTTCTGGATAGCAGGTTATCCACCGTCAATATACCTTTTACAGCTTCCGTTGTATACTTTGTTAATGTTCCTTTTCTTCAATGCATGGGCATTGTTTGCAGGTCTTGTTTCTGCAATGAGCAAGGACTTTTCAAATCTGGTAAAATCCTTTAACATAGCAGTTTTCTGGCTTTCGGGTATACTTTGGAATGTAGAAAACGTTAAGGATTCTCCTGTAGTTTATAATCTTATGATGTTAAACCCCGTAACGTTTATTTGCTACGGCTACAGAAATTGCTTTGTAAACCACACCTGGTTTTTTGAACAGCCAAAAAGACTTTTGTATTTCCTTTGCTGGTATGCTTTTCTTGGCTTCCTTTCATTGTGGGCACACAAAAAGCTCCGTAAGGAAATTCCCGACGTATTAATGTAAGGAGTGCTTGTGATGAACGATATTGTTATAAAATTCCAAGGCGTCAGCAAGGTTTACAAGCTTTATTCAAGCACCCGTAAGCGTTTACTTGGTGTGTTTATAAAGAAAATAAAATATAAAAAGAAAAGGGCAGTAGATAATGTAAGCTTTGAAATAGCCCGTGGTGAGTCTGTTGCACTTTTCGGTAAAAACGGTGCAGGTAAGTCAACAGTTCTTAAAATGATAACAGGTGTTGCCTTCCCGACAGAGGGCGAGATTACCGTAAACGGCAGAGTAAGTGCCCTTCTTGAGCTTACAAGTGGCTTTGACCAGGAAATGACAGGTAGAGAGAATATCTACCTTAAAGGCCACATTTTAGGCTTGAAGGATAATGAAATCAAAGACCTTGAGGAAACAATTGTTGAATTTTCCGAGCTTAATGATTACATTGACCAGCCTGTAAGAACCTATTCAAGTGGTATGAAGGCTCGTTTGGGCTTTGCCATAAACGTAAATATCAGACCTGAAATTCTTATAGTAGACGAAGCACTCAGCGTAGGCGATGCTGCATTTAGAAATAAATGTCAGAAGAAGATAAACGAGCTTCTTAACAATGAAAATATCACACTCCTTTTTGTAACCCACCAGACAGCAGTTGCAGAGGAATTCTGTAAAAGAGGCATTGTTATGAAGGACGGTAAAATTGTTTTCGACGGCGCCGTACACGAAGCCTCCGAGTTCTACAAAAAGATGTATCTTGTAAAGAAATAAATAAAACGCTCAGTTGATAAAATCAGCTGAGCGTTTTTTGTACTGTGTTTATTTTATCTCAATCTCTGCATAAATAGGATAGTGGTCGGAAACGAATCTTCCGTCTATTCCTTCTGTCATAACAACGTACTTTTTAGCCCGGAAGCCGTCGTTTATCATAACGTAGTCAATAACCTCGTCGACGTGTTCCTCAGGCTTTGTGTCGTGGTATGTGCAGTAGCTCATTGTATCGGGTGCAAGCTTCTTTGTATCGTCAAAGTAGTTTGAGCTTACAAACTGGTTGTAGTTTTCTGTGCCCTCAACAACGTTCATATCTGCTGTGAATACTACAGGAATATCTACAAATGTCTTGGCGTGGTTTATAATCATTTCCACGCTGTTGCGCCTTGCTTCAACACCCTTGTGGTCAAAGTGGGTGTTTATGTGTACGTATTCCTTACCTGTTTGTTTATCCTTAAGTCTTGCCCAGGAGCAAACTCTCCTGCAAGCAGCATCCCAACCGAAGGATACCTCTCTTGGTGTTTCGGAAAGCCAGAAGGTATCTGTTTCAATTGCCTCGTATTTATCCTTAAGGTAAAAAACAGGGGAGTACTCACCCTTGTTTGCACCGTCATCTCTTCCAACACCAACGTAATCGTACTTGTGGCCTATGTGTGCTATTAATTCAGCCATCCAACCGGGAGTAGCCTCCTGAATACCAACTGAATCAGCGTTGCTTTCCAGTATAGTCTGGCAAACAATATCAATTCTGTCCTCCCAGGAGTCCTCGCCAACGTTTCCACAACGAATATTAAAAGACATTATTTTCATTTCTATCACCTTAGTTCTTTGCGAATTTTATATCTGAATAAATAGGGTAGTGGTCTGAAACAAACCTACCGTCCACACCCTCTGTAACCACCTTGTATGAAACGGCATCAAAGCCTTCATTTATCATAACATAATCGATAATATCGTCTTTATGCGCATTAGGCTTAGTATCGTGATATGTACAGTAATCCATTGTATCAGGTGCAAGATATTTTGTGTCGTAAAAGTAGTCTGATTCTGTGAATTGTGTATAATTTGCAGAGCCTTCTTTAACATTCATATCTGCGGTAAACACAACAGGGGTGTCACCAAAGGCCTTTGCTCTTTCAAGAATCAGCGAAACGCTGTTTTTTCTTGCAGATATACCAATATGATCAAAATGTGAATTCATATGAACATATTCTTCGCTTGTTTCCCTGTTTTTTAAACGCACCCAGGTACATACTCTGTTGCAGGATGCATCCCAGCCCCTTGAAGGTTTTTCAGGTGTTGCTGAAAGCCAGAAGGTGCCACTGTCAACAACCTCATATTTGTCCTTGAGATAGAATATTGCTGAATATTCGCCTTCATTGTTGCCGTCATCTCTGCCTACGCCCACATATGCATATTTTTCGGCAACTGTGGTATTTAATGTTTCCATCCATTCGGGTGTTGCTTCCTGTACGCCGATGGAATCTGCTTCACTTTCCAGCATTGTTTGTGAAACGATGCCGATTCTGTCTTGCCAAGAGTCTGTGCCCACATTCAGGCAACGAATGTTAAAAGACATAATGCGAAGATTATTCTCGGCCTTTTCCTCAAACCCCTGTTGAACAATGGTGGGCTCGGGTCTGCTTTCGATGTAGCCTATAACAGAACCCAATAATGTGAATAACGACATAATAATGCTTGCAATGACATTAATAAGTGCAGGTGACATATAATCACTCCTTAAAAATATTACGGTATTTAACTGTGATGCTGTGTTTAGTTATCTTTACCTAACTTAATATCAATATCAAGAATATCACCGATTAAGAATGATATATCAAGTTTACCGTTATCAAGCTCAGGACCAACAATTGGTTACTTCACAATTTTCAAATCTGCATAAAGCGGGAAGTGGTCGGAAACGTAGTATTTGCTTGGGCTTTCTGTAACAACGCCATAGTTTATTACCTCAAAGCCTTCGTTTGCAAAGCAGTAGTCAATTACACGAGCACTGTCCTTTTCGGGGTATCTGTCGTGGTAGGTAACGTAAATATCTGCATTTTGTGCCAGGTACTTTGTATCTCTGAAAATAGAGTTATCTGCAATTTCCTTGTAGTTTTCAGAGCCTTCGGGCACGTTCATATCAGCAGTAAATACAGCAGGAATATCCTCGTATTCCTTTGATTTCTCTACAATCATTTTAATGCTCTGTGAACGGGCTTCCTCACCAACGTGGTCAAAGTGTGAGTTCATATGTATATAGCGCTCGCCACTCTCTTTGTTTTCCAAAATTGCCCAGGTGCAAATTCTTCTGCAAACAGCATCCCAACCAAAGGAAACCTTTTCAGGAGTTTCGGAGAGCCAGAAGGTACCACTATCAATTACGTTGTACTTGTCCTTAAGGTAGAATATAGCAGAGTACTCACCATCGTGTCCGCCATCACGGCCTTCACCAACGTATGCATACTTGTCGCCTAATTCTTCATCCAGTGTATCAATCCATTCAGGAGTAGCCTCCTGTACACCCATTGAGTCAGGCATACCGTTAAGCACGGTTGTTACAACGTCTGGCACACGGTCTCTCATGCTTCTTGCACCTACGTTTGTACACCTTACGTTAAAGCTCATAACTCTGACTGAATCGGCCGGCTTCTCTGCAAAGCCGAAAACCTTGTCCTCAGGTATTTCACCCTGCAATCTGTCAGGGAGAAGTGTAGCACAAAGGGTAATACCTATGGCAAGTACGACAATAACGCTTACAATGATTATGATTTTCTTCTTTTTGCACATAAAAACACCTCGTGTGTAGAATATGGTAATATAATACAATATTATAAAATATTATGTCAATAGTAAAGCCATCTGCCGAGGGCAGATGGCTTGAAAATTTTACGAAATCAGTTGTATTGCTTACCGAATTTTCTTTGGAAGAACTTAATTATTTCAACAATCGGAATAATCAGGAACGCAAGACCGAGAGAAATAAGGTACTCTGTCATATCAAGGTGAGCAAAGCCAAAGAGATTTGAAAGGAATTCAATTTCAACAACAGCAGTTGTAAGAAGGAAGGAGCCAATCATAGCACCATAGAGAGCTACGTTGTGGTGACCCTTGAATACCATTGCGACTGCAGAGCCTCTTTGTGAACGCATATTGAAGGAGTGGAAGATTTCGCACATTGCCATTGTGAAGAATGCCATTGTCATACCGTCAGTTGAGTCTGCAATATTGTGGAATGCAAATTCCATACCATTGTGCAAGCACTCAATGTATTCGCCGATATAGAAAGCAGTTACTGTCAATATTGAAACCAAAATACCCTGGTAAGCGCAGTCAACACCAAGACCACCGGAGAACACGCCGTCGTTTTTGCCACGTGGCTTTCTGTTCATAATGTTTGCTTCGGGCTTTTCAAGACCAAGTGCGAGAGCAGGAATACTGTCTGTTACAAGGTTAATGAAAAGAAGGTGAGGGGCTTGCAAAATTGTGAAGTTCATAATTGTTGCAAAGAAGATTGAAATAACCTCTGAAAGGTTTGAACCAAGAAGGAACTGAATAGCCTTACGGATGTTATCGTAAATTCTTCTGCCTTCGCCAACAGCTGAAACAATAGTAGCAAAGTTGTCGTCTGTAAGAACCATATCTGCAACGTTTTTAGTAACGTCGGTACCTGTAATACCCATACCAACACCAATGTCAGCACTCTTAATAGATGGTGCATCGTTAACACCGTCACCTGTCATAGCAGTAACATAGCCCTTACTTCTCCATGCATTAACAATTCTTGTTTTGTGCTCGGGCTGAACACGTGCATAAACGAATACGTTTTCAACAATTGCTTCAAACTCTTCGTCGGAGTATTTGTCAATATCTGCGCCCATCATAGCCTGGCTGTCATCTGTAAGAATACCAAGCTCCTTAGCGATTGCTTTAGCTGTGTTGATGTGGTCACCTGTAATCATAATAGGTGTAATACCTGCGCTTCTGCATTCAACAATAGCATCCTTAACCTCGGGTCTTACAGGGTCAATCATACCTGTAAGGCCGATGAAAATCATATCGTGCTCTAAGGAAGCAGAATCGTAGACCTCAGGAGCCTGAGCATATTCCTTGTAAGCTACGGCAAAAACACGAAGAGCCTTGTTACCCATTCTTGTGTTTTCCTCGTTTGCTTTAGCAAGGATTTCCTCTGAAATGTCAACAACCTCACCGTTAACGAGAGCCTTTGTACATCTCTTAAGAATCTCATCGGGAGCACCCTTGGTGTACTGTGTATATACACCATCTACGTTGTGTACTGTAGACATCATCTTTCTGCCGGAGTCAAACGGAACTTCGCCAACTCTTGGCTTTGCGCTTACAAGGTCAGCCTTCTTAAGACCTAAAGAAGAAGCATAGTTAATAAGTGCAACCTCATCAGGCTCGCCTGTGCCCTTGCCGTCCTCCTCAACCTCTGCGTTTGTACAAAGAGCCATTGCAGTAGCAAGAGTTGCTTCGTTCTCAGCATAGTGGTCAACAACTGTCATAACGTTCTGTGTGAGAGTACCTGTTTTGTCGGAGCAGATAATCTGTGTACAGCCAAGTGTTTCAACAGCAGTCATTTTACGGATAATAGCGTTCTTCTTCGACATATTTGTAACACCGATAGAGAGAACGATTGTCATAACGGCAACAAGTCCCTCCGGGATTGCCGCAACAGCCAAAGCGATAGCTGTAATAAATGAATGGAGAGCAACGTCAAAGAAAGCAGCGTTGTCAGCCATAAAGAACTTTGTAATAAGGTTGTAGCCGAAAATAACGATACAAACACCGATAACAAGCTTTGTAAGCACCTTTGAAAGCTGTTCGAGCTTGATTTCAAGAGGAGTTTTGCTTTCCTCAGCTGTAGAGATGGCGTCGGCAATCTTATCCACTTCGGTATCCATACCCGTAGCAACAACTACAGCCTTGCCTCTACCATAAACGAGAGTAGAGCCCATGTAAGCCATATTCTTTCGGTCACCAAGAGGAACCTCTGCTTCCTGTGAAAGTGTGAGAATCTTCATAATTTTGCTTACAGGTACAGATTCACCTGTAAGAGCAGCTTCCTCGATTTTCATACTTGCACATTCAAAAATTCGGCAGTCTGCAGGGATTGCATCACCTGCATCGAGTACAATAACGTCACCAACAACAAGGTCCTCACTTTTGATATTTACAATTTTACCATCACGAAGAGTCTTGGTTGTAGCTGCACTCATTTTCTGCAGGGCCTCAACAGCTTTTTCTGCCTTGTTCTCCTGAATAACACCTAAAATTGCGTTGATAAGAACAACAGCGAGAATAATGATTGTGTCCGTTGGTATAAACGCACCGGAGGCAGGGTCGTGCTCAATAAACTCTGTAACAGCAGAAATAACAGCTGCAACAATAAGAATGATGATCATAGGATCCTTCATCTGGTCAAAGAATTTTTTGAGTGTAGAGTCCTTTTTTGCCTCTGCAAGCTTGTTTTTACCGTTTTTTTCAAGTCTTGCTTGAGCTTCTTCGGTTGTTAAACCAGCCTCGGAGGATTGCACCTCACCAAAAACTGATTCAACAGATTCAAGATAATACTTCATAACCGATTCCTTTCTGAAATTTGTAGAGTAGCTCTGCAAAATAAAAAAAGACTTTTACCGTAACTGCGGTAAAAGTCTCACTCTTTAAGATATCAGCGGGCTGTTTGCCGAGATTGACGACTGATATCGCACCGTAGTTTGGCACGAGTTACTCCCTTTTCATTGCAATTATACAGTAACTTTTACTATTTGTAAATAGTTTTTATGACATTTTATTAAATATACATTAATAATTGAACAAAACAAGGAGTGCATAAAGCAGTTTATTATCTCGGTGAAAGCACAATCGGCTGTATCTGCTTACCCTCAAGGGCGTATTCCAGCGTGTTTTTTATAAGAGGGAATCTTGCTACCATAGAGGTAGGTTTACCCTGGTGGCTATCCTGCCCAAAGGGTACAAAGTAAATGTTTTTGTAATTGAGTAGTGCGCCTATGTTTTTCGAAGCATTGGCAAGTGCGTCGTTTGTAGAGGGCGCAATAATCAATGGCCTTGCGTTTCTCAGGTGTGCCTTTGCAGCAAGGGTAACGCAGGAGTCTGTAACGCCTGTTGTAAGCTTTGCAAGGGTGTTTCCTGTGCAGGGTGCGATAATAAGAGCGTCAAGTAGCTTTTGTGGTCCTATAGGCTCAGCCTGTGGAATAGTGTGGATTATTTTATTTCCTGTTATTTCAATAAAAAGGCTTTGCCAATCGGCAGCCTTTCCAAAACGGGTATCAAGCGAGTAGGCATTTTCACTCATAATTGGAATAATGTTATACCCTTCGTCTTTTAAAAGCTCAATTTCCTCAAAAACCTCTTTGAAGGTGCAAAATGAGCCGCAAAGGGCAAAACCGATATTTTTCATTCGGTGAACCCCCTTTGTTTAATAATCGGTAAAATTGAGCGACCGATTATCTCTCCGGCTGTCTGTGGAGCAACCTTACCCGGGAGTGAGCTCGCTTTTATAACCTCCATAGCTCTTTCCTTTGCTTCCTGAAAATCTATGCCGAAGGGGGCAGAGGCAGTTTCTATAAGCACACAATCGGGGTTAATCATTTCAAGCTGTTTTTCGCCTATGACCTTTGAGGGTACAGTATTTATAAGGGTATCAAGGTTATGGTATTCCTCTGTGAGTGCAGAAAAATATTCAGCCTTAAGCCCCTTGCTGAAGGCCTCTGCAAGTGCAGTTTCTTTTCTTGCAAAAACAGTTACCTCTGCCCCCATAGCCTTAAGCACGTCAGCAAGTGCCTTTGCTACCTTACCGTAGCCTGTTATACCACATTTCATAGAGTGTATGGTAACAGGAAGCTTCTGTATGAGTATATCAACAACACCCTCTGCTGTAGGCACAGCATTATATACAGCTAATTCCGGGAGCAAAAGGTAGTCGCAATATGGCACACCCTTTGTATTTAACTCCTCACAAAAGCTTTTTGGCAGCTGCCCACCGAAAATGAATTTATCGGGTGTGACTAAAGCGCAAATATCAGCTAAAAGCACCGTTTCGTCAAAAAGCGGAGTGTTGAGAGTAACTCTGTCACGGCTTGTGGGTAAAGGCAGAATACATATACTTGCTTCTTCAATTGCTTTATTCAGACT
Source organism: Acutalibacteraceae bacterium (assembly GCA_045534355.1). Lineage (GTDB taxonomy): Bacteria > Bacillota > Clostridia > Oscillospirales > Acutalibacteraceae > DTU089. The sequence goes on along the minus strand of JAZSJL010000389.1, from coordinate 70 downwards.
ATTAAAGCAGTCAGTTTCGTTGAAGGCGAAGTAGCACACGTTGAAGCCTTGTCTTTCAAGATATTCACCT
>JAZSJL010000243.1:0-5526 GCA_045534355.1 Acutalibacteraceae bacterium | reverse complement strand
ACTGCATACGGATTCGTTTTTTCAGGAGCCACACCCAAGATTCAGGCTGTAACTGTTTCCTCTGCAAAGAGGTTTTTGAGAAACTTAACTGACGCTTGCATACATTCCATTGCTAAATCGTTGTGACTGAACTCAAGGTGGAAGCAGTGGTTATTCAGCATACCATCCACCTCAAAGCTGTCGTAGTATGGAGCAACAGCCTTGATTTTTTCTGCCATTGGAGCACCTTGATTCTGGCACACAATATCATCGTTTGCCCAGCACATAAAGGTACTGCACCACTTCTCATTTACAAAGGTCGATGGTGACATATAGTCGATAAAAGGGAAATCTCTTATATTGGACAAATCACTTTTAAGAGGAAAATCTCCCACAAGAAGCTGGGCTGTTTTTGGAATAACACCAAAAAGCTTTGTACCCTCAAGGAGCACCTCCAAATCGTATATGCCACACATAAGCATTGCACCCTTAAAGCTTACCTGTATTTGAGGACACCCAAGCCTTTCACTTAAATCAGGGTTACAGCAAAGCGCTTCCATATAAGAGGCTGTATAAGCGCCGGAGCTGTCACCCGTTACAACAAGATTTTCTAAATCTATATTATAGCTCTCTGCCAGAATGTTTATGTGGTTTGCTGCCACAATACAATCCTCAAAATATGCGGGAAAATCAACCTCGGGTGGCATACGGTAATTCACACAGAACACAAAGTAGCCCTCGTTTGCGTAGAATTCACTTATACTCACACGATAATTCTTATCCCCCATTACAAAGCCACCACCGTGGTAGTAAAGCACCAGAGAATGCTTTTTTCCATCGTTTAAAATATCGGCTCTGTAGTAAAGGTCTCCCCTCGCCATTTCAGAATCACCATATGCAATATCCTTTTTGCACACAATGTCAGGAAAACGCATTTTATTCTGTGTAGGATAGCAAATGCCGTCTATTGCCTTAAATACAACCTGTGCCAAATTCATAATATGAAGCCCCCTCCGGGAATTTTAATATTTCCACTACTTTCATATTATTACAAATTATGGAAAATTTCAAACATTTTTTTCAAAGGTTTGCTTTTCAATTTCCCTTTTCAGCTTTAAAATTATACGCTTCTCCAATCTTGATATGTAGCTTTGAGATATACCAAGCTCATCTGCCACCTCCTTCTGTGTTTTCTCCTCATATCCACACATACCAAAACGCATATTCATTATAAGACGCTCTCTTTCAGATAGCTCCTCCATACACTCGTACAGAATACGTCTTTCGTCCTCAAGCTCAAGGTTGTCGTTTATCTCCAGCCCATCGCTACCCAGCACATCTGAAAGCAAAAGCTCGTTGCCGTCCCAATCTATATTCAACGGCTCATCTAAGGATATATCAAGCTTTCGGTGGTTTACCTTGCGAAGGTACATAAGAATCTCGTTTTCTATACACCTTGAAGCATAGGTAGCAAGCTTTATGTTTTTATCCAAATCAAAGGTGTTTACTGCCTTAATAAGACCTATTGTTCCTATAGATATTAAATCCTCTATAGAAACACCTGAGCCCTCAAACTTTTTTGCCACATACACAACAAGACGCAGATTGTGTTCTATAAGCTTATCTCTTGCCCTCTTGCTACCCTCCTTGTGGAGCAGAACGAACCTCTCCTCCTCATCCTTCTCTAAAGGTGGTGGTAGCATCTGTGGGCTGTTTATATAAAATATTTCTTTTTTCAGTAGCTTTAAGAATAGCTTATTTCTCACTACCATCAATTTAGTTAATACTTTCATTCTATCACCCTTTTATTCAGAAGTATGCTATATTCACCTTGTGAAAAATCCACGTTTGCAAGCGCTATACTTACATTATTAATTTCTTTTACGTTCTCGCCAAAATTCATTTCCACCTTATCCGGCACAAAAGCAGGCAAAAGCGTAGACTCACCCACAGTTTTGCAGGGTATAATGTGAATATTCCCTACAAGGGAATCAGGAATGTCATCTATTCCTCCACCCTTCAAGAATTTTTGCTCCTCATATGTAAAAAGGGGGGCAAAGCTTTTCAGCTCACCCACAAAAACAGTACGCCCGGTAAGTGTATCTACAAGACTGTTGCCTGTATCAATATAACCAAAAACGGATATTTCAGTATCCCTAAAGGTAATGTGCACCTTATATATTTGATTTTTTGTTGCCTTGCGTTCAAAAAAGTAATTTGCAACAAGAAACACACCATATATCAAAAAAGTACAGCCTATAAGATACTTAACGCTCATATCGAAATACACGGTGCCATTAACATACATTACGCCGTGTGGCTTGAAGGTAATTTCAAGAAAATACACTGCTCCACCAAATACAATGCTAATACCGATAAAGCCCACATATGCCTTTAAAAATGATTTAAAGCTACGAGGTAAAAAGCTACAGAAAACTATTACTCCCCCTATAACCACTTTAAGAAGCAACGATAAAATCAAAAGCTCCTCGTCAATAAAAACCACCAGAGAAGATACTCCTCCTAAAAAACAGGCAACGCAGATTCCCCACCTGCTTGTGGCTAAATTGACGGCTACCCTTGTGCAAACAAGAAAAATATATGTAATCAGAATGTTTATGCAAACTAAAACATCGACATATATGGTCACACCTGTCACCTCGCAAAATATTATATAAAACTAAAAGCAAAAAAATTGTCGTGTACAGTCGGTTGAGCTTGAAATAATCGTTGACAATATGGTTGGTTTATTTTAAAATTTAAACAGGTGATTAAATGAGAGTTTTTAAAAATGCAAAGGTAATATTCCCTGATATGATAAGGGATTGTATCGTTGTTACAAGCAACGGAAAAATTATTGATATATGCGACAGCTTTGACTTCTCACAGGCTGATAGCACTGTAGACTGTGGTGGACTATACCTTTCGCCGGGCTTTATTGACTTGCACGTGCACGGTGGTGGAAACAAAAGTGCCATGAGTGAAAGCTACAGGGATATTATTGATATGGCTGAAGCTCACCTTAAACACGGCACAACCTCTATTGTTCCTACAACGCTTGCCGCACCTGTGGAGCAATTAAAAAAGGCTACGCTCACAATCAAAGAGGCTTCCGAGAAAAGTAAAAAAGCACATATTTTAGGTGTACACTTTGAGGGACCGTACATTTCGAAAAAGTATAAGGGTGCACAAAGCGAAAGCAACATATTAAATCCTGACATCTGCCCACCCGATGAATTATTTGAGTTGTGGGACAAGGTGCTTATTATGGGGGCTGCGCCTGAGGAGCCCGGTGTACTCCGTCTTGGCAAAAAGCTTAAGGAACGTGGTATTGTCGGCAGTATTGCACACTCAGCTGCAAGCTACGAGCAGGTTGAGGAAGCTCTTAAGCACGGATTTTCAGATATTACACACATTTACAATGCTTGTTCCTCTTGCTTTAAAATCGGTCCTTTGAGAACTGCAGGTGTTGTTGAAGCAGGTCTTGGTATAGACAGCATTACCACACAGGTTATTGCAGACTTAAAGCATCTGCCTGTAGGTCTTTTAAAGCTTCTGTACAAATGCAAGGGCGATGATAAAATGTACCTTATAACAGACGGCCTGGAATACTCTGCTACTGAAATAAAAGAAAACACCGTTTTCACTCAGGAAAACGGCGTACAGGTTGTTTGTGAGGGTGGTGTTATGCTCCTTGCAGATAAATCTGCCCTGGCAGGTAGCATAGCAACCTTAAGAGATTGTGTAAGAAATATGTATAAAACAGTAGGTGTACCATTGCATAGCGCAGTAAAAATGGCAACGCTTACACCTGCAACAGTTATAGGTCACCAAAACTCAAAGGGTCAGATAAAAATCGGATGCGATGCTGATTTAATTATCTTTGACGATGACCTTAATATAAAAGAGGTTTATACTGACTGACAACACAAATAGAAAAAGCTCCCTACAAAAGTCGTAGGGAGCTTTAAATTATGTATTAACTTACAGCTTTTTTGAGCGCATCTCTTGTGCCCGAGCCAACAAGCCCGTCCACAGTAAGATTCTTATCAGTTTGGAAATTTTTAACTGCAGTTGTAGTCATACCACCGAAGGACCCATCAACATCCTTCTCTGAAAGGTAGCCGAGCTGTGCAAGGTGCCATTGAAGCCATTTAACACCCTCGCCACTGCTACCCTGCCGTAGAGTTTCAGTCGGCTCTGTGTATGAACACTCCTTCACAGCTGTTTTATCAAGCTTTATGTAGTCAGCGTGGGCAAAGCCTGTGTAGGTTGTGCCGTTAACGGTAAGCTGTACCTTGTACCAATCAGTAAGCGTTTCTAAAACCAAAACAGCTTGTCCGTTGGGAGCAGTTGTAATGATTTGGGCAGTAGTACTTGCGCTCTTTCGTATATTAAGCACATCGTTTACAACAACAGTTGCTGTAAGCTGTGCCTCACCCTTTGTTTTAACAGAAAGAGCAGGTGTCTGCGAGGAATTAGCAACCATACTCTCACTCTTATAGAAAGCACATACTCTATACATATACGTTGAGCCTGAAAGCAAGGTGGTATCGTAAAACTCTGCATCGGTTACAGTACCCACCAAGGAATAACCACTTATGCTATTGTAGCGATACACGTTATAGCCCTGGCACTTGACAGGACTCCACTTAATTCTTATGGAATCCTCAGTTACGCTTGATGCTGTAAGGTCTGTTGGTGCAAAGGGAGCTGCTATGCCTGCGAAAACACCACTATACTTGCTGAATACAAATATTCCGTTTGAGTCCTTGTAGAAGGCTCTTATTTTATAGCTTCGCTTTTCACCCGATGTGAAGCCTGTATCTGTATAGCTTGTCCCGGAGGTTGCCTTAAGCATTTCGTATTGACCTGTGGTTTCGCTATAGCACCACACCTGATAGTACTGAGCGAGCTTAATACTATCCCAGCTTAAGGTAACTGTATTATCAGTTGCAGTAGCCGTTACCTTGGGAACTGCCTCCTTAAATGCCTCCTCAACTGTCTGGTCAGCATATGGCATATCCTTGAACACAGGAATCGAGAATATTATTTTATTTTGAAGCACACCACTTGCCATATATGCTTTGTAGGTCTTTTGGCTTTCTGCGGCAGCTGCACGAATATTCGCCATATACTCGTGAGTGTACAGATTTTCAGAATTAGGGTTTACGTTAAACTTTTGCAGGTAGCCTGTAAACTGATTTTCTGAAAATGATGAGAATATATACTTCGCACCATAATAAATGGATTTGAATGGTGAATCCCATGGTCTGCCATAGTCAGTAGAGGCTGATACGTTAACTGCAGGTATGAAGCCTGTATACGTTTTGCCACTCACCTTTGCAGAAACCTTATAGAAGCCACCTGATGTAGCAATATAATTAAGCTCTGTACCCACAGGCACGGTTACAACCTGCTTTGATGTTGTGGAAGCAGATGCATACATCAAAGTATTTATTTTGGCCTTCATATAGGCATTTGCCCAACGAAGCCCATCGCCTGCACCTGTATACGCACCGATATTGTAGTAGTTGTAAATACCAT
>JAZSJL010000193.1:0-4349 GCA_045534355.1 Acutalibacteraceae bacterium | reverse complement strand
CGGGTATTGGTATCTCATACAACGTGGTTGTTTCAACAGTAACTGCCTGGTTCCCCGACAGAAAAGGCTTTTGCTCAGGCTGTTTAATGATGGGCTTCGGTGTTAGCACACTGCTTCTTGGCAACACAATCAGCTATATGTTTGAAAATGAAAGCATTGGCTGGAGCAAGGCTTACATAATTTTAGGTGTTGCTATAGCAGCAGCAATACTCCTTGCAGCAATCATTCTCAAAAAGCCTACGGAAGGTACAATATTTCCTGCTGCAAAGGCTAAAAAAGCTGTTTCATCTGAAAAATTTGAAACAAGAGATTTCACAACAAAGGAAATGCTTAAGAGCTTTACCTTCTGGAGAGCATTTCTTTTTATGATGCTCATAACAGCAGTAGGTAACTCTGTTATAAGCTTTGCAAGAGACCTTGCATTATCCGTAAATGCGTCAGCCTCTTTAGCAACCACGCTTGTAGGCGTGCTCTCAATATTCAACGGCATAGGCAGAATACTCACAGGTGCTGTATACGACGGCTTGGGCAGACGCAAAACTATGTTTGCTTCTAATATTCTTACAATCATTGCTGCAGGGCTTACCCTTATTGCTGTATATACCCACTCCCTGCCCCTTTGCATTGTAGGTCTTTGCCTCACAGGGCTTTCCTACGGCTCCTGCCCTACTATGACATCATCCTTTACAGCATCATTCTACGGACAAAAATATTTTGCAGTAAACTACAGCATTACAAATTTCAATTTGATTTTTGCTTCGTTTATAGCTAGCTTCAGCAACAGCTTATTTATTTCTACAGGAAGCTACACAGCACCCTTCATTTTATTACTTGCTTTAGCAGTAGGCGCTTTAGGACTTAACTTTACAATTAAAAAACCGTAAGACAAAAACAACCGACAGAGCACTGTCGGTTGTTTTTTACTTAAAATTTCTAAATATTAGTCCTGAACCATGTGAACGTTGATATGTGGATAACTGATTGTTATGCCGTTTTTGTCAAAGGTTGGCTTAATGCTGTCCATTAAATCGAAATATACTGTCCAGTAATCTCCACCCTTACACCACGCACGCACTGTGTAGCTGATATCATTTTCATTATAAGCACAAACGTGAACGAAAGGTGCAAAATCACCATCCTTAAAAATCAATGGGTGGTCAACGAGAAGCTGCATCAAAGCAGCTTTAACCTTCTCGGTATCATCATCGTAGGATGCTGATACTGTAATATCAACACGGCGATTAGGAGCACTTGAATAGTTGGTTATATTTGAATTAGAAATAGTACTGTTTGGTATCTGAATAAGCTTTTTATCGAAGGTATCAAGCTTTGTATAGAACAAACCGACCTCACGAACCAAACCGGATTCTCCACCTGCGTCTACATAATCTCCAATTTTAAACGGCTTGTTTGAAATGATTTGAATTCCACCGAAAACGTTTGACAAGAAGCCCTGTATAGCAAGAGAAAAAGCAACACCAACAACAGAAAGCGCTGCAATAAGCGATGAAACAGAAATACCAATGCTTCCGAGTACAATAATTACAGAAACAAAGAGCAACAAAACCTTTACTGCTATACGCAAGATTTTGCAGATAATCAAATCCAATTTAGCTTTTTTAACAAGCTTATCGAAAAGAGACAGCAAAAGCCTTGTTGCAGCAAGACAAAGTACAGCCAGAACAACTACGGTTATTGCTTTGCCGATGGGAAAATTTTTCACAAATTCTAACATAAAAGATACCTCCTATAAAAATCTTATTGGTGAATTATATCACAAATTACCATTGGTGTAAAGAATGAAGTGGGTGAGAATATTGTTTTAAAAATGAATAGTGTATATCACCGTATAAAATTCCTTAAAACACAAATACAAACAACACAATTTGTAGTTTAAGGAGAAATCAATATATGAAAGCAACAGGGTTTGTGAGAAGAATAGAGGCTTGTGTTATAATAACACAAAAGCTCCTTTAATCCTTATAAATATTGGCTTTTAGAGCGATTTTCTAAGAAAAATTTTTGATAAAAAACAGAGCATTTTGTCATAAAAAGAACAACGGAGTGAATGCACTCCGTTGTTCTTTTTACTAGTTTTGTTGTTTTTCAGTCACGGCGAAAACAAGTCCGCTTATAGGGTATACCCAATCGTTGCTCAATGCAATATCGTATATACCGTTTAGATGTTCGTGAGCAATTTCTATTGAAGATTCTTTATTTTTACTTAAAAATGAAAACATTTCAACAGTCATAGTATCTTCAGGATAACTTAAAGAAATTTTGGGCGCCTTAACAGGATCAACAAGCGCCCCTTCAAGTACCGAATTCCAAACCTTAGGCATATGGAAAATTATTCTTATTTGATGCTCTGAAATTCTTGTATCGTGGTCGACTTTGAAAGCACAAACTATACCGTAATCACTCGTTTCAACATTTTCAAGCGTTCCGCTGAAGTGGTCTATTTGCAAATCAACCTTAAATAATTGCTGAAACAACTGTTTATTTGACGCAGCATTTTTCAAGTTTTCAATGTCGCAAGGATTTATATCGAGAGCCTCTCGGAACAGACAGTTTTCGAAAAATGGAGTTGCGCCGTTTTCTCTCAGTGCATTGTCAAGATGAGCATTGCTAAAACTAAAGCCTATTTTAATAAGATTTGATTTTGTTGTATTTTTCGTACCGGTTATGTATTTAATTCTATAATTCAGCTTCTCCTGAACATAAAAATATTCGTCTTTATTTTTTACGTATCCGTCATAAACAGCCGGTAGATTGTTATGTAATTCAAAATCATAAAAGAATTGAGTTCTCAGCTTTAGCTCTTGCGATGAAAAGAGAAAATTGTGGACGCTGTCATTTATCATTTCCGTAACGTCTTCATCCTTAGCAATAGACCGAATTGTTGAAAGAATAAATTGTTCTTTTTGCTCGGCGGTAAATAAATCCAAGGTTTCAGGGTTGCTCATTAATGTTTCTGTGATTTTGTTTGACATTTCAATTGCTGAAGCGTCCTTGGAAAGTTTTTCGTTAAAAAAATCAAAAAGCAAAATGGGCGGCAATACTCCCACAAGACTGATTACAATATCCACTATTAATTCATTGAAGGTAAAGAAACCATTAACAAATGAATATATAACCAAAGCTAACCAGACAGTAAGAGTAAGAATGTAAAGAATTGCGTAATTCCTTCTTTTTTCTCTTTTTGCAGCACTTATAAGCTGCGCATATTTTTTATTTTTCATTTTTTCAACTCCTCCGTTGTGTATACCCCGCAGTACAATGCGGGCGTATTATTGTAATATGCCCAAATCCTGTCACCGTAACTATAATGCCACCATTCTGACGGTAAATTTACAAATCCCGCAAAAGTCATACAGGTATACAAAATCCTACGATTTTCGCAAACGTTCGGATTGAAAGGATTTTCCTCAAAATACCTTGTGTGCGCTTTGGGTGAAAATTCGTCAAATGCAGTCCCCATTTCAACTTCGTTGCCAAGAGGATCTAACAGTGTTACGTCAACTGCACCACCTGTGGTGTGCAATGGTGGATACATACGGTTGTCGTTAGGAAATGAAACGTAATTTGAAATAATTTTTTGTTGTTGATGAAGAGGTATGTCTGACAGAGCAAAATTTTCAACAATATCCTTATAATATTTTTTAAATATCTCTTGTTGCAATGAGAAAGGGCGCCATGCATCCCAAATTCTTATTTTATATCCCTCTGGCAATAAGTTTTGTGCAATTAAAAGCTTTTCGTAAACGGTACGTCTAACATAGCAATCTATAATAGAATTTTTTAGATTTAATAATGGATATTGCATTTTTACATCAATCTTATCATTGCTTACAATGTTTATAAATTCGCAATTTATCGGATGTATTTTTGTGTATTCTTCTGGAGGTGCAATTTGAGGAATTGGCTTGTACATATTATCACCTGGATTGATATAAGTTTTATTTCTGAAACGATAACAAAATAGTGTACATATAGTAGCATAGCATAATTATATAAAAAAGTAAATCTTTCGTATGTCTGCTCTACAGTTGTGGGTTAAAGTTAAGGTAAGGCGAAAGCCAAAATGGATTTTGATGAATTGTCAGTGTTGGCCACATATACAACGGGTAATGCATTGACGCAACCGCTTCCCTAAATAGTGAGTAAAGGTTTCGCCGTTTTGCAAAAAATCAAATTTGTCAACGCTTTTCTCTAAACAGTCAATGCAGGCATACACCGTGCTCAACTTTTGAATATAATCAGGTGCACGACGAACAAAAGCCGCCACAAATGGCAGATATCCCTGTATTAGCTTAAAGTCGGAGGCCAAGCGGTCTTAGGAAGACAAT
>JAZSJL010000309.1:0-2829 GCA_045534355.1 Acutalibacteraceae bacterium | reverse complement strand
TATGGAGGTTACAGACGAGGTGTTCGAAAGTGAGCAGTCTGTAGTATTCCAAGAGGCTGAAAACAGAATGCATACAATTAAGGCTGTTATGTATGCAACACTCTAATTGATTTTCTGTTTAAAAACATCTTCTAATTCATCAGGAGTAACAAGCTTTACAAAAGTATAATTCTTATAAAAGCTTTTTATTTCTTCACAAAGGCTTTCGGGTGCATTGTAGTTTACAATAACTACAGTGCACTTTTTTTCTATTTTGCAAAACTCAAACAAGGAGCGTATAAAGTAAATTTTGCTGAATATTTCCTTATCCTCGTGAAATAGTGGTATTGTTACCGTGATATTTTCTATGCGCCAGGTTATCATTTTAAGCACGAAGCTGAGCAGTATAAATATCAGTCCTAACAAGCTAAAGCACGAAATTATAATGTTATTTAACATAAAAAAACCTCCCGCAATATAATATGCAGAAGGTTTGTACAAAGAAAAAACGGTTCCTATCTTACAACAGGAACCGTTTTTGGTTGTTAAATTTCTTGATTACTTAAGGTCGTATACCTTTACTGCTTCAGCAAATTCATTTTCTGTGAGGAATTTGCCCTGTGCAAAGTCTCTTGCATAGAAGATAACCTGATCGTCTGTAACCTCAACATAGAGAGCTGTACCCGGATTGTTGTAAACGCCATCCTTATTATCTATGCTGATTGAAGGAACATTTACACCGTGTACGTTGTTTTCCTCATTAAGTGCCTGGTATGTGTAGTAGCCAAAGCCTGTATGAAGGTGGCCTGTGATATAGAATACATTCTTGTACTGAGTGAGAATATCAAGAACCTCGTTGCTCTGTTCGCCGATGGAACCTGTGTAGTCATAGCTATCTCTGCGTACATATTCCTTAAGACCTTCTGTAGGAGTGCTGTTTGCTGAACCCCATGTGCTTGGGAGACCATGGCTCTCTGCAAGTGGATAGTGGGTAACAACGAAAACAGGATCGCCGTTCTTTGTGTACTCCTTGAGTGCAAGGTTAAGCCACTGCATCTGCTCACTGCTGATGAAAGCTTTTTCGAAGGATGCTTCGTTTGAAGCAATAACAAGGAACTTGTAGCCGTTTACATCGTACTCGTAGAAAAGCTCTGTTTTGTGGTTTTCCTCTGCGTTAAGAGAGTTCATAAAGCCAAGGATATTTTCTTTTGCAACACCATAATCCTGGAGACGGATATCGTGGTTACCTGCAGCAACAATAAAGTTGTTACATGGAATATCTTTAACATCCTCATAAACTCTGTCGAATTCTGCTTTAAGTCCGTTTTCTGCAATATCGCCTGCCATAACATAAGCATCGAGAACATCCTGAGAGTTCATCATATCCTGGCTTGCGGCAATAAGATTTGTTTCTCTAACAGGGTTATAGCTACAAACCTGTGGGTCACCTGCAATAACGAATTTAATGTTAGCATCGTCGTTTATCTGCTGAAGAACGTCGCTTGTGCCCGGTGTTGTAATAGCACCGATAGCAAAAAGGAATGACATTAACAGAGACATAAGCTCATAGAAAAATTTGTTTAATCCAACCAACATTTTGATTACACAACCTTCTTGACGTAATTTTTTCACAATTATACCACTTGTTGTAAAAATAGTCAACAAAAATTATTAAAGAATAAAAATATTGAAAATAATTATGGTATGTGATATTATTTCTATGTATACTTTATGCTATAAACAAAAGGGGAACAATTTATGGAAAGATTGTACACAAGATGGGGAAAAACTCTTAACAAAGAGCTCCCTTTAAACGATTATCCCAGACCACAGCTCAAGCGTGACAGCTTCATTAACCTTAATGGTGAGTGGAACTATGCTATTTATGACGAGTATAAAAAATTTGGTGGCTACCAGGGTAAAATTACAGTACCCTTCAGCCCGGAGTGTATTTTAAGTGGAGTTGAAAAGCTGGTTGAGCCAACAGATATACTCTACTACCAGCGTTTTTTTGATTTTAAGCGTACAAACCACAAGGTTTTACTTCACTTCGGTGCAGTTGACTATGAGTGCACAGTAACTCTCAACAATACGGTTATCGGCACACACAAGGGTGGATACCTTCCGTTTGCATTTGATATTACTTCATTTGTTTTAGATGGGGAAAATGATTTGAAGGTTACTGTTAAGGACCCTACAACAGAGGGCTCACAGGCAAGAGGTAAGCAGACCTTCAAGCGAGGTGGTATCTGGTACACACCACAGTCAGGTATCTGGCAGACTGTGTGGATTGAAGAAGTGCCACAGGACTATATTAAGTCAATAAAGCTTACTCCCGATATTGATAAGGATGAGCTTTTAGTTGAGGTTGACTATACAGGCTCCTTATATGATGATATGGCTGCAATTGCTCTCAATAACGGCGATATTATGAACGGCTGTAAGCTTGAAAACGGTAAGGGCGTTATTAAGCTTTCAGACTATGAATGCTGGAGCCCTGAAAATCCAAAGCTCTATGATTTGAAGATTGTAGCAGGTAATGACCAGGTTGAAAGCTACTTTGGTATGAGAAAATTCAGCATAGGTAAGGACGAGCAGGGTGTTTCAAGGTACTTCCTTAACAATAAGCCATACTTCTTCAACGGGCTTCTCGACCAGGGCTATTGGAGCGACGGTATGTACACTGCTCCAAGCGATGAAGCACTTATATATGATATTCAGACAATGAAGGATTTAGGCTTCAACACTTTGAGAAAGCACATTAAAATAGAGCCTCTTCGTTGGTACTACCATTGCGACAGATTAGGTATGATAGTCTGGCAGGATATGATTAACGGTGGTGGTTCATAC
>JAZSJL010000166.1:0-1531 GCA_045534355.1 Acutalibacteraceae bacterium | reverse complement strand
ATCATTTATGCATACGATTCAAATAAGGAGCTTGTTGAGCTGTTAAGGCTTCACGGTGCTGAAAACCGTGTGTGGATTGAGTATGACGATATTCCACAGGATATGGTAGATGCCTTCCGTGACCTTGAGGATAAGCGTTTTGAGGAGCACAATGGCGTTGACTGGTATGGTACTGTTTTTGGCGTTGTATCATCAGGCTTTGAGCGAGGCGCTTCAACAATCACACAGCAGCTCATTAAGAATATTACAAAGGAAAACGGTCGTACAGTCTCCCGTAAATTTTATGAAATTCTTAATGCTCTTAATGTTGAACGCTTCTACCACAAAAAGACTATTATGGAATTCTACCTTAACACAATTTACCTTGGTAATGGTTGCTATGGTATTAAAACTGCGGCAGAGGTTTACTTTGGTAAAAATGTTGAGGACCTTAATACTGCCGAGTGTGCAATAATAGCTTCTATAACAAAGGCTCCTGCAGACTTTGACCCATTGACAAAGGATGGTCTTTCTGCACTTGTGGATAAGGATAAGGATGGCAATATGGGCAGACAGAGATATTGCCTTTCCTGTATGCTTGAAAGTGAATCTATCACACAGGAGGAGTATCAGGAGGCTTTAGATTTTGAGCTTGTATTCACAAACAGCGAAAATTATAAGGGTAGCCAGGTAACTGACGATGAAGAGAGCGAGGACGAGAAGGAGTATACTGAGGATGATGTTAAGTACAGCGACTCCCGTGACGACGGCAAATCCTCTTACTACGTTGAATACGTAATCGACCAGGTTATTGAGGACTTAATGGCTGAGTATGAATTAACATACAATGAAGCCTGGAGAAAGGTTTTCTTTGGTGGCTTGAGAATTTATACTGCTGTTGACCTTGACGTGCAGACTGCTGCCGAAAAGGTGTTTATAAACAGAGAAACAATGCCAAAGGAAAAGGATACCGAGAAGGACCCTGCTGCACAGGCGGCTATTACTATTATGGACTACAACGGCAGAGTTGTTGCTATGGTCGGTGGTGCAGGTGAGAAGCAGAGCTTCCGTGGTCTCAACAGAGCTTGTAATTCACCTCGTCAGCCGGGTTCGTCTATTAAGCCACTTTCCGTATACACCCCGGCAATTGAGGATAATGTTATTACCTGGTCTACAATGGTACAGAACTATGGTATTCGTATGGGCTCCTCACGTTGGCCTGTTAACTATGGTGGCTCAGGTGGTTCACCGGATAAATTCGTAACAGTTCAATATGCTTTACAGCAATCCCTTAATACTGTACCTGCCCAGATTGTTCGTCGCTACGGAATCAGCCCTTGCTTCGATTTCCTTGTGGATGATTTACATTTCCAAAGCCTTGTTACAGATGAAAATGACCCGAACTACGACGGTAACTATTCATCAATTTGTGTTGGTGGTATGAGTGAGGGTGTTACTACTCTCGAAATGGCTGCTGCGTATGCTATGTATGGCAACAATCGTTACTACTACAAGCCGTATTCCTATTATAAGGTTACAAATAACGATGGTA
>JAZSJL010000027.1:0-2584 GCA_045534355.1 Acutalibacteraceae bacterium | reverse complement strand
GTGTTTGCTCGCCATTCTCACTCTACGATGCTGATATGGCAACCTTTGATGAGGATGAGGTTTACGACCAGAAGGATTCAGCAGGCTTTATTAACCTTTATGAAGTCGGATCGTAGCCATGTCGTTCTGTGAGCCAAGGAGTTGGCCATTAGTATTGTCTTCCTAAGACCGCTTGGCCCTCCGACTTGTGTTTGCTCGCCATTCTCACTCTACGATGCTGATATGGCAACCTTTGATGAGGATGAGGTTTACGACCAGAAGGATTCAGCAGGCTTTATTAACCTTTATGGTCTTCCAATCAAGGTTATGGCAAGAATGAAAGAAAAAAACGGCTTAGATAAATAATTCAATTCTGAAGAAATTTTGATTTAACTTTTTGCACATTCGAAAAGCTCGAATGTGCAAAATGTGGTTTTGAAAGGGTAATTACTATGGATAAAATGTGGGCAGGTAGGTTTTCAAAGGCCCTTGATAAGGAGGCAGATGACTTTAATTCATCTCTCCACTTCGATTGTAAAATGTTCAAGCAGGATATTGCAGGGTCAATTGCACACGCACATATGCTTGCAAAGCAGGGCATTATAACCCTGAACGATTGCGAAGAGATTGTAGATGGTCTTACAGGTATTCTTGAGGATATTCTTGAAGGAAAGCTTACCTTTGACAGCGATGCTGAGGATATTCATATGTTTATCGAGAGTGAGCTTACTGCAAGGAAGGGTGATGTAGGCAAACGCTTACACACAGCTCGTAGCCGTAATGACCAGGTTGCAGTTGACATAAGGCTCTACCTTCGTGATGAGGCTCACAAGGTGAACGACCTTTTATATGCCCTTATTGAGGTTATAAGAGATAAGGCTGCAGAGAATCAGGATGCGATTCTCCCGGGCTACACACACCTTCAGAGAGCACAGCCTATTACCTTTGCTCACCACCTTCTTGCATATGCCCAGATGTTTATCCGTGATGCAGGCAGACTTCAGGATGCAGTTAAGAGAATGAACTATTCTCCACTTGGCTCCTGTGCACTTTCAGGCACAACCTACGATACAGACCGTGAATATGAGGCAGAGCAGTTAGGCTTCTACGGTATTATGCAAAACAGCATAGACGGTGTATCCGACAGAGATTTCTGTGTTGAGCTTATGAGTGCATTTGCCGTAATTATGATGCACCTTTCAAGATTCTCCGAAGAAATTATCCTCTGGAGCTCATGGGAATTCAAGTTTGTCGAATTAGACGACTCCTACACAACAGGCTCATCAATTATGCCACAGAAAAAGAATCCTGATATGGCAGAGCTTGTAAGAGGTAAAACAGGCAGAGTGTACGGAGATTTATTTGCTTTGCTCACAACACTTAAGGGTATTCCACTTGCATACAATAAGGATATGCAGGAGGATAAGGAAGCAATTTTTGACAGTATTGAAACTGTTGAGAAGTGCCTGAGCATTTTTGCTCCTATGGTTGCTACAATGACAGTTTTAAAGGACAATATGTACCTTGCAGCACAAAAGGGCTTCATAAATGCAACTGACCTTGCTGACTACCTTGTTAAAAAAGGTATGCCATTCAGAACGGCATATAAAATTGTTGGTCAGACAGTTGCAGAGTGCATAGATAAAAACAAGGTGCTTGAAACTCTTACTCTCCAAGAGTACAGAGCTCACAGCGAATTGTTCGAAGAAGATTTATATACAGAGATTTCTCTGGAAACCTGTATTGCAAAAAGAATTTCTGCAGGTTCAACAGGTTATAAATCAGTTGAAAAACAGATAGAGTACGTTACGGAGTTTATAAATGGCAAAAAAGAAAGTATTTATTGATGGTAAAGCAGGTACCACAGGCTTAAGAATCTACGAAAGATTAGAGAGCTTCGAAGGTATAGAGCTTATCACCTTAAGCGAAGAAAAAAGAAAAGACCCTGAGGCACGTAAGGAGGCGCTCAATTCTGCAGACGTTGCATTCCTTTGCCTTCCCGATGATGCTTCAAGAGAATCTGTTTCTTTCATAGAAAATGAAAATACAGTTGTAATAGATACCTCTACTGCCCACAGAACCTTGGATGATTGGGCATACGGCTTCCCGGAGCTTTCTGCTTCCCACAGGGAAAAGCTTGCTTCCTCAAAGCGTATTGCAGTACCCGGCTGCCACGCAAGTGGCTTTATAGCTCTTGTATACCCACTTATTGAGGCAGGTGCTTTGGATAGCTCGGAGAATCTTTCCTGCTTCTCTCTTACCGGCTACAGTGGTGGTGGAAAAAAGATGATTGCAGATTACGAGGAGGAGCCCGATGAGCTTCTTGGTGCGCCAAGGCAATATGGTCTTACCCAATGTCACAAGCATCTTAAGGAAATGGTAAAAATCACAGGCATAAAAAACGCTCCTGTTTTTTGTCCTGTTGTAGGTGACTTTTATTCAGGTATGGAGGTTACCGTGCCTATATTTAAGTCGGATTTGAAAAACGGCTTTGATATTGAAAAAATAAAAGAGCTTTATAAAGCGAAATACACAGGTCCACTTGTTACATACAGCGACGAAAGTGAAGAGGGCTTCATTTCAGCAGGTGTGCTTTCAGGTAAGG
>JAZSJL010000228.1:0-1707 GCA_045534355.1 Acutalibacteraceae bacterium | reverse complement strand
CTTGTTCCGGAAAATACTCTTATGAACAAGGCTATTGCTGACAAGGTTGTTAAGGCTGGTATCAAGCAGGTTAAGATCAGAAGCGTGCTTAACTGTCATGCAAAGGTTGGTGTTTGTGCTCACTGTTACGGTGCTAACCTTGCAAGTAGAGGCGAGCTTGTAAATATCGGTGAAGCTGTCGGTATCATCGCTGCTCAGTCAATCGGTGAGCCCGGTACACAGCTTACAATGAGAACCTTCCATACAGGTGGTGTTGCTTCTCAGGCCGATATCACACAGGGTCTTCCTCGTGTTGAAGAGCTTTTCGAAGGCAGAAAGCCAAAGATTCTTGCAATGCTCAGTGAAATTTCAGGTAGAGTTTCATTTGAAGATATCAAGAAGAGTAAGCACGTTGTTGTTACAGGTGATGATGGTGAGTCCAAGAAATACCTTATCCCATTCGATGCAAGACTTTGCCAGGATATTCAGGAGGGTGCATACATCGAAAAGGGTCAGCATCTTACAGAGGGTGCAGTTAACCCACACGATGTTCTTGCAGTTCTTGGTGTTGACGCTGTTCACAACTACCTTATCAAGGAAGTTCAGATGACATACAGACTTCAGGGTGTTGATATCAACGATAAGCACATTGAGGTTATTGTTCGTCAGATGATGCGTAAGGTTAAAATTGAGGATCAGGGTTCAACAACTCTTCTTCCGGGTACATCTGTTGAAAAGACAGAGCTTGCAGCAGCAAATGCAGCAGCAAAGGCTCGTTGTGAGGCAGAGGGTATAGAATTTAAGCCTGCAGTTGCAGAGCCGGTTCTTCTCGGTATCACAAAAGCTTCTCTTGCAACAGACTCCTTCCTTTCAGCAGCATCCTTCCAGGAAACAACAAAGGTTCTTACAGATGCAGCTATTAAGGGTAAGGTTGACCCACTTCTCGGTCTTAAGGAAAATGTTATCATCGGTAAGCTTCTTCCATCCGGTACAGGTATGAGATGCTATAGTGAGGTTGAGGCAAAGCCTGCAACCGTTCCCGGCGATGCATTTAACGCACTTGAGATTCCTGTAGAATAATCTGAAAAAAGCTCTCTGCTACGGCAGGGAGCTTTTTGAACTGTTTGCTATTTGCTATTTTCGCCAAACTTTTTCAAAAAACTTTGGTAAAAGTGTTGACAAACCGTTTACAAGTGTGGTAAATTATTATTCGATGCGTATTAGGGAGAATTGTGCCCTTTTATAGCATTCGCATATTAATATCGGAGGTGAAAATACTTGCCAACATTTAATCAGCTCGTTCGTAGCGGAAGACAAAGTCTCGAAAAGAAGTCTAAAGCTCCTGCATTGGGTAAGGGCCTTAACTCTAAGAAGAATGTTTTAACAAACAACAATTCTCCTCAGAAGCGTGGTGTATGCACAGTTGTTAAGACTGACACACCTAAGAAGCCTAACTCAGCGCTCAGAAAGCTCGCCAGAGTTCGTATCACAAATGATAAAGTAGTTTCAGATTACATTCCAGGCGTGGGTCACAATCTTCAGGAGCATAGCGTGGTTCTCATCAGAGGTGGTCGTGTTAAGGACCTTCCTGGTGTGCGTTACCACATCGTTAGAGGTACCTTGGATGCTCAAGGTGTTGCTAACAGGATGCAGAGCCGTTCAAAGTACGGTGCAAAGCGTCCAAAGGCTGCTAAGAAATAATTAGTCAGCACAAAAAATCTTTATTCA
>JAZSJL010000141.1:0-3214 GCA_045534355.1 Acutalibacteraceae bacterium | reverse complement strand
ACCTTCGTCCTAAATATGCAATTCTTGACCCTGAGCTTACAATAGGACTTCCACCACACATTACCTCTACAACAGGTATGGATGCTCTTACCCACGCTGTTGAGGCATACATTGGTGGCAGCAACACCAAGGAAACCTTTGAGGACGCAAGAATAGCAACAAAGCTTATTTTTGAGAACATCGAAAAGGTTTATGTTGACGGTAAAGACCTTGAAGCACGTGAGAATATGCTTGTAGGCTCCTTCCACGCAGGTCTTGCCTTCACTCGTGCCTACGTTGGCTACGTGCACGCAATTGCACACAACCTTGGTGGTATGTACGGTATTCCGCACGGACTTGCAAATGCAGTTATCCTCCCTTACGTGCTTGATTTCTTCGGTGAAACAGCATACAAGAGACTTGCAGAGCTTGCAGACGTTGCAGGTGTTTCAGGTCCTGCACAGGGCGACAGAGAAAAGGCAAAGCGCTTTATTGCTGCAATACGTGAGCTTAACGCTAAAATGAATATTCCTACAGGCTTTGAGCAGATTAAGGATGAGGATATTCCTCTTATTGCAGAGCGTGCCTTGAAGGAAGGCAACCCACTCTACCCTGTTCCGAAAATTATGAACCAGGCAGAGTGTGAGGCACTTATCAAGAGCCTTAAAATCTAACGATTAATATATAAAAGAAGCTCCCTATGACAAAAATCATAGGGAGCATTTTTTATAAAAAAGTAAAGTTATAATGATTACTTTCTCTTTTTTATTCTATCGTATGTGTTAAAAATTATAATCTTCAACACAGAGGCTAATATGATGCCTGCACCGAGAGCAACGGCGACCTGCACTGTTAAAAGCAGATTATGCCCTGCCTCGACATAGTTTCTGTTCATTAATTCATTCATTGTATAGTAGAGCGTTCTACCCGGTACAAATACTATAATACCCGGTAATAAAAATACAGTTGACGGTGCTTTTGCTATTCTTGCGAGTATTTCTGCACCAAAAGCACACACAAAGGCTGCAAGGATATTAGGACCTAACACTCCTTCAAAAAGCTCCAGACCGATAAAGTAAACTATACAAGCCAGTAAGCCGTCCAAGCCTGCAAAAACCCAATGCAAGGGCTTTAATCTGAACAGGATAGCAAAGCCTACGGTACCGATAACACCTGCAATAATCTTAATTACAATAGGAGTAATCATAGCGTGATACCTCCGAAAACCATAATTGCTGTAATAAAGCCGAATGCCACCATAACAGCAGTAATAATTGCCTGTACAAGCTGAATAATACCTGAAACTGTATCGCCGAAAAGTAAATCTCGTACAGCATTACCGAAGGAAAGACCCGGTATAACAAGCATAATTGTACCAATCATTATCATATCAAGGTTATCGCCAAGCCCTAATTTGTGCACAGTAAGACCTGCTAAAGCTCCTATAAAGGACACAACAATTGTATACAGCATATGGCTACCGAATTTGATTTTATGAAGGTTAAGGGCAGATACAAGAAGTCCTGCAATTGCAGCAGCCAGGCCATCGTAAATATTACCACCAAAGAAAACAGCAAATCCACCTGCAGCAAGCATACCGCCAAATAATGCAAAAAATCTGTTAAACGGCTTTGAATTAGTAATTGCGTCTATTTCTTTATCAATATCATCAAGAGCCACCTGCCCGTTACAAATACCTCTTGAAAGATTATTTATTTTATCAAGACGATACATATTATTTGCAGTTTTGTACACTCTGCGCACCTGGGATGCAGTTGTACCATCTGCCATCCTTACACCTGCCATAACAAGAGAAGGCAATGCAAAAACATCGGTATGCACAGCACCGTAGGCTGAGCAAATACGTGTAACAGTATCTTCAATTCTGTGCGGCTCACCACCACATTTAAGCAGGTTTTCGCCAATATCGAGAGCCTTGCAAAGAATGTAATCTGCAGTATAAAGGGCTGTATCAATATCGGGTAAAGCAGGCTGTGTAACAACCTTTTTCTTTCTCACTACATTCACACTCCTTGTTTTTTACGATAATCCAAATAGTCCTGTAGTATAATTTCAGCAGCAACAGAGTCAACAACTGCCTTCCTCTTTTTGCTACGGACATTATTTTCTCTTAAAATTCTGTGCGCAGAAACTGTTGTAAGTCTTTCATCCCAGAAGCAAACGGGTATATCCGTTCTCGCTTTGACAAGCTCGCCAAGTGCTTCGCACGCCTCTGCTCTGAAGCCCTTTGACCCATCCATATTCCTTGGCAGACCAATAACAATTGTTTCTGCTCTTTTTTCACAAGCCAAGGCAACAATTTTTCCTGCAAGTGTTTCGCTATTCCACTCTGTTAAAACACAAACGGGAGAAGCGAGCATTTCCAATTTATCGCAAACGGCAATTCCTGTTCTTTTGTCGCCATAATCCACTGACATTATAATCATAAAATACCTCAAAAGTGGCTGATAGTATAATCTACCAGCCACATATTCATATTATTACTCTTGCACTTGTGCATTTGCAGCCGTATCGGGCACAGCTGTAGTATCACTTGGTGCAGGTGGTGCAAGTGTGGTTTCAGGCGCCACGGTTGGTGGCAGGGTTGTTGGTGGAGCAACAGTTACAGGAACTGTAACCGTAGGCTTAACAGGTAACGTAGTAGAAACCTCTGTTGTTGTGGTTGCTGTGTTAGGAATAACATCAGGTATACCTTGACCGATACCATTTCTGATAGCACAATCCTTACACTTACCGGGTACCTTATTGCTCTTGTAGTAGCCTGTAGAGGTATTTGCGCAGGTTGCTGCAGCAATATCACCTGAAATTGTACAGTACTTTCTTGCAACAACACCACTTGCGCTTGGGAATGAAAGGCTCTCCAAATCCTCGTGAGCAGCATTCATTACCTTGCTGTAAAGCTTACCTGCAGGGTTACCCGAGGTGTTTGTAATTGATTCGGGAATATCGTAGCCATACCAACAGGCAGCAACGTAGTAAGGTGTACCACCAACGTACCAACGGTCGTAGTCATCGGTTGTTGTACCTGTTTTACTGAAGTTTGAGAAGCCACTTACACCATAGCCTGCACCTGTACCACGGGAGGAAACAGTTTTAAGAAGCTCTCTCATAACACCGGCAGTACGCTCTGAAATAACCTGCTCACCCTCATCGTTACCTGCTGAAAGGAGTGTTTCAGTACCATCGTTATTTGTAACAAGTCGGATCGTAGCCA
>JAZSJL010000085.1:0-1730 GCA_045534355.1 Acutalibacteraceae bacterium | reverse complement strand
CTTGATTCCTTTTCACCTGATAAGGAGCCAAACGATACGCCATGGGCAGATGTTGTGTATAAGCACGTTGGACTTTTTGCTGATTGCCATTGTAAAAGATTCCAAAAAACACTTGCAATACTTGAGGATTGTGGTGGTTTTACCCCTGCGTTTTTAGAACGATTTGTAGTTACAGGTCGCAATTTAGCAGACCTGAGAGCTTGTGTAGATGCCCGTAATTGGGATGGTATGGTTGCTTTAATAGAAGATGGACTTATGTTTGCTCCAAGCACAAGAAACTCCAAGGTTAATGAATATGTTAAGGGTCTTGCAACAGAGGCTTTTAACGCCTTTAAGCAGGATTTGGGTAATATTCAGGAATTAACTCTTCCTACCTCTGCACAGCACAAGGAGGATAGCGCAAGGCTTCTTCCACTGGTAGAAAAGCTGTGTCAGGCTGTTAAAATGCTTGAAGAAAAGCTCAATGCCTTAAAGCATGAGCGTAATGCATATTCCTTTGATGATGTCATGCACAAGTGCATTGACCTGCTTGTTGAGTTCGAGGGGGACACTTGGCGCAGAACAGATATTGCTATATCCCTACAGAACAAATATAAAGAAATATTTATTGATGAATATCAGGATACAAACCAAGCCCAGAATATTATTTTTGAGGCAGTTTCAAGAGATTGTCAAAATATTTACTGCGTTGGTGACGTAAAGCAAAGCATTTATAAATTCCGACTTGCAAGTCCACAGATGTTTATGAACCTTCGTAAGAATTTACCTGATTACGATGGTGGAGTACACCCTTCACAAATAACTCTGGACAGAAACTTCCGTAGCCGATTGGGTATAACACAGGTTACCAATCATCTTTTTAAGCTGCTTATGAGCGAAGATGTAGGCGAAATTGATTACGGTGAGAAGGAAAAGCTTGTGTATGGCGCAGATTATAAGGATAAACAGACTCCCGACGTTGAGCTTCTTTGCCTGGATTATTCTGAGCTCACAGCCTCAGAGGCAGTAAGGGCAGAGGCTACACAGATAGCAGGGTATATTAATCGTCTTTTAAATTCAGGTATTACCGTTAAAACCAAGCAAGGCGATAAGCCGTTAGAAAGCTCTGATATATGTATTCTGCTTCGTGGTGTTAAAAACAAAGCTTATATTTATGCAGATGCTTTGAAGGAGTACGGTATCTCTGTAAATACCGTGCTGGATGGTGATACGAGTACCTCTAAAGAAATACAGCTTCTTGTGTCTTTTATTAAGGTTATAAATAATCCGTTGATGGATATTCCTTTGATTTCTGTTCTTTTTTCACCCTTGTATGGCTTCACGGCAGATGAATTGGCTGAAATCAGAATGATTGACCGTAAGGCAGAGCTTTATTGCTGTCTTGAAAAGTATGCCCAAAAATCAGAAAAGGCAAGGTTCTTTTTAGAGAAAATTCAGCTTTACAGAAGCATTGCTACGTCATATCCGATCAATGAATTTGTAAGGTTCCTTATTAAGGATTCAGGTATAGCAGATATTTACTTTGCAGGTAACGACGGTGTTACCAGAAATGCTAATATAAGAGGCTTTCAGGAGTTTGCCGAGAGCTTTACACAGAGTGGCAGGTCAGGCTTGGGCTCATTTGTAAGAAGCGTAGATAGTGCTGTTGAGGGCGAGAAGCTTCGCTCATATGGTGGCGTTTCCACACCGGAGGGTGTGCAGATAATGACTATTCATAAGAGTAAGGGTCT
>JAZSJL010000342.1:0-4429 GCA_045534355.1 Acutalibacteraceae bacterium | reverse complement strand
TTCACTTGAAAGGTCGTAGGAGATTCTGCCGTAGCTATCAATAGTAGAGGTTGCAGAGTAAACAATAATAATATTTGTAAAGCTCTGCTGTGTGCCGTTGTCGTCCTTGAAGGCGTTGCCGTTAAGAGAGCTTAAATATACATTGTTTTCTGCATCGTATGTGTATTTGTAGGTAAAGCTTGAGGAAAACGGAACACTTACCTTTGTGCAGGTACCACCACTGAGCTTAACAGGAGCTTCGTTAAACTTGAAGGGCTTGTCCTTGCCTTCTTCGGCAGTTGTTCTGAACTCCTTCTTTTGGATGTTTTTAACAACTCCATCCTTTGTGGTGTAGGCTGTGTGCTCTGAGTCAACGTTTCTTGATCTATCACGTGAGAAGCCACTGTCAGACATACCGTCTATATGTGCTGTGTTGTGGTTATCGAGAGCATTGTAGCCCGTCGGACTGCCACCAAAGTGAACAAATATTGAGTCGAAGCCCTCTGCAATTTCAACAAAGTAGTGTCTTGCACTTCTTGTAGGGCCTATTTTATCGGGGAGGCGAGATGCATCTGCAAACATGCAAAGCATTCTTGTGATGCCACCCTCTGCAAGCATTTCCCAAACAATATCTGCAGAAGCGATACCCCATTGTGGTCTTGCCTGTGGATGGTTTTCAACAGAAACAAGCACAGAGCGATTGCCGATTAATTCTTCGGGATATCCGGCTTCACCTGTAAGTGGATTTACGTTAGCCGGTGGTGGAGGGAGTGTAGTCGCCTCTGTTGTTATAGGGTCTGTGGTAGTAGGAGTTTCTTCCTCTTTGCCACACCCTGCAAAGCAGCTTACTATAAGAAAAGCAGCAATAGTAAGTGTAAGTAATTTTGTGAGCTTTGATTTTTTCATTTTAGCCAATTTTCTCATTCCTTCGGGGGTAGATTATAACCAGAATTCCACAAGGTGCTTAATGTAACCAAACACTTGTGGTCTCGTTACATCTATTGTAACATCTGCAACAGAAAATACAAGACACAAAGTGTATAGTATGCTGAAAATTGTCGAAATGAATAATAATGAGTGCAAATTTTTGGTTGATTGAACATCTTTATTTTTCTCAGCTAATGCAAATATTACCAAAGTAGCTACAAGGAAGAAAATATAACCGAAATCGCTGTAGTACCTTTGCAAAAGTCCACCTGCCTGCGTGTCTGCAATTACAGTTGCAATTGCCACTAAAATGCTTACACCGGCAACACCGAAAAGCTTGTTTTCCTTAAGCGTGGCTTTGACTTTTCCGATACAGAAAATAAACCACAACACAGGGGTGCAGGTAATAATTCCACCAAAGCAAAGCTCGTAAATTGTTTTTCCTGCGTAGGCTGTGCTGATTTCAACGTTCTCTATGAAAGGGAAGGTGGCAACAAGCTTTGGTGTCTGAAAAAGATATGTGAAAAGACCGAGCCCTGTTCGTGAAATATCAAAGCCTCTGCTTGCAACGTCATTTGTAGTAAGATTGTAGCCTGAGCCAAAATCGAAGGGTGACCCGAAACGGATAAAGTTATAGTACATTATTCCGGAAGCCACAACTACAAAAGGCACGGCAAGTGCAATAAGATTTTTAACGCCTTTTTTAGATAAGATATATTTATCCTTAAAGAAAAACTCTGCGAATATAGGGAGAGCCAAAGCGCACATAAGCACGCTTTGAGGTCTGCAACCAACAGAGAGTGCCATACAGCCTGAACCCAGCAGGAAGTATAGGAGCTGCTTTTTTTCGGTGTCCTTACCCTTTAACCACCAATATAAGCCCCACACAACGAACGCCATGGCGCATATTATGGGCAGAGAGTAAAAGTCGGGTCTTTTAACGAGGAACATTGCACCACAGCAGAATATGAATGCAAGAGAGGTTAAAAGGTAGGTGCCAAGGGAAATTTTTTTGAAATATTTTGTTGCAATGAGCTCAAGAAGCATAAATACGCCCAAGGCAAAAATAAATGCAAAAAATATAATTCCGAAGGCAGTAGGGAACGGTGCATCCAATATGGCCCTACACGGAAGGTACATTAAAAGAAGTGGTACAATGCCGAAATATACGTAGTAGTGCCCGTTAAAGAAAGCTACGTCCCAACGATATTGGTCACCCGAAAGGCTCTGCTGCTGCATACGTGCAGCTGTGTCGTATGGGTTTTCCATTTCCAGAAGGGAAGCGGGAATGTCATTGTTATCTATATAGGTTTTGCCCTGCAGAATAGCCTGTGCCAGCTCGTCGTACTGGTTGTGGTGTTGCATGCTCAATGGTGCAAGTGCAGCTCCGTTTTCGGTGTAATCCAACCCTACAAACAATGGATTAAGGGTGCCTGTTACTATGAATACAATACACAGTAAGCAGCAAAGCAGGGTGCGTAAATTGTGCTTTGTGTCGGGGGCCTCTGTGAGCCCTGTTTCATAAATTGAAGATGAAGGCTTGAAAATATAAAAAAGCACCAGCATAGCAAAAAGAATAATAACCCTTGCTACAGAAAAATCAAAAGGTCTTGCTTCGTTTATGGAAATATCCCTAACCTTTAAAATATATTCACCACTATTGAAAACGAGCTTGAGATGCTGTGATTCTCCAATAGCATTAACGTTTATATAGTGGCTTTTTTCCACGTCCCTGTATATTGTTCTTGCAGGGGTTGAGTAGTAGTATTGGTTAGCCCGGTCAGTAAGGTAAACTGTTACCTGCACCGTTTGTGGCATTGTAACAGAGGGAGTGATTTTTATATTCTTTATTTCTCTGCCAAGCTCTGAAAACTCTATTTCATTCCCGGAAAGCACAGTATATTCACCCTGTGAATCCTTTTTATCTGAAAGGTAGTGCTTTAAAGAAATCGCATCATAGTCTGCACTCCTGTAGTAGTTGATATTAAAAAGTGAGACCTCAAGTCCAATGCACAGCAAAAGTATTGCAATAACGGCAAATATGCTCTTTTTAGTTTGCGAATCTGCCATAGACCCCTTTTTGTAAATGAAAAAAGCTAATGCAGAGGATATGAGTAAAATAAATATACAAGCAAAAATCATAGCTGCTCTCCGTAAATTTAAAGTTGTAAATAATAGTATAAAACAATTAAAGCATAAAATTTAAGATTTGTAAATAATTCCATATCCCAAAGCATATATTGAAATAAAAAATAAGAGGTGCTTATGGAAAGAATTATTAAAAACGAAGCTGTTACATATGATTTAATGAACGAATATATAGACTCCCTTTGCGCAAGGTACAGTAGCCTTAGGCTTACGTCTTTAGGACAGTCTGTTATGGGTAAGGAGCTTTTCTGCATCCGAATAGGTGAGGGTAAAAGAAAAGTAATGTACGTAGGTGCAACCCATGGTCTTGAGTGGCTTACAACACTTGTGTTGTTAAGATTTTGTGAGGAGCTGCTTTTAGCAGAAAGAGAAAACACCTGCATACACGGCTACAGGGCAAGGGATTTACTTAAGGGCGTGAGCCTTGCAGTCGTGCCAATGCTTAACCCCGATGGTGCAGACCTTGCGCAAAAGGGTATTTCTGCCTGTGGGAAATATAAGGAGCAAATCTACGATATATGTAAGTTTGATTTCTCAAATTGGAGTGCAAATGCAAATGGTGTGGATTTAAACCACAATTTTAATGCAGATTGGTACAGCCTTCGTGATTACGAAGCAGAGCAGGGGATTACCAAGCCCTCACCACGAAGATTCGGAGGCTTTTACCCAGAGAGTGAGCCTGAGGTAAAAGCACTTACGAGTATATTAAGAAAAGTTCATTTTCATAGACTTTATTCATTTCATTCTCAAGGCGAGGAAATATTTTTCGAGTACGGAAAAAACACTCCCCAAGGCTCTTTGCTTATTGCAAAGGCGCTTGCAGGAGTAACCGACTATGCCCTTGTGGCAAATGCAGGACACTATAGCAGTGGTGGCTTGAAGGATTGGTTTATAGAGGAATTCAGAGAGCCCGGTTTTACTATTGAAATAGGTAAGGGTAAAAACCCTTTGCCAATAGAAAATTTTGAAGAAATATACCAAAGAATAGAGCCTTTGGCAGTATTGGGGTTGGTGCTTTGAAGTGTACGGTAACCGATTTGAGAGCGAAAGAGGTTGTAAGCATTGATAGTGGTTGCAGATTGGGCTGTGTAACCGACGTGGAAATAGATACCTGCACAGGTTGTCTTGTAAGCATTACCGTGTTTTGTGGCAAGGGGGTGTGTGGCTTTTTCGGCAGAGGAGAGGAAATTATAGTCTGCTGGAAGGATATTGTAGTAATTGGCGACGATACAATTTTAGTGCGTAAGGGTGGAAGGAAATTGTAGCGTGAAAATAGCTGTTAGCAGTTAGCAATCAGCAGATAGCAAAGCTTCGCAAAGTTAGGTGTTAGGCGTGAGGAGTGAGGAGTTGAGGGGAAGCTTCGCTTCCGAACATT
>JAZSJL010000255.1:0-1596 GCA_045534355.1 Acutalibacteraceae bacterium | reverse complement strand
GGGAGTGCCGTCTTCAACGTTATATTTTGCAACATTGCACCACATATTGTCCCCATCAATTTCGATTTTACCACTATCAAACGGATTTTTAAGAAATTCTGCCAGTACGCTCTCAACCCTTGCAAATTTCGAATTACTGTCAAAATATACGCTTAAGTTCTCTATTTTATCGTAAATCATTCTTCCTCAGCCTCACCAATCATAATAAGTCTTTTCTTCTTTTCATCTGCAGGGAGCGTGTAGTTATAAAGCACAGTCCACAAAATGATTGCTGCAAATATTACTGCAACAAACCAGAAGTTTGAAGAAAGCTCCATACCGTCGATTTTACCAAGCAGAGCTATCCAGCCACTACCACCTAACTGGGAAAGAGTAATTTTTCCTGAAAGGAATGGCATTGCCACAACCTTGAAGCAGGTTGGCACCATAAGAGAGAAGCCTATGCCTGCAACACAAGGGTAAATAACCTTTCTGTTATCCTTTGCAACAATTGCAATTATTGCTGCTGCAAGAGCACAAAGTGCAACAAACACAAGTGCCACTACAAAGGTAAAGAACGGAGCAATCACAGGCTCAAGTATTTTCAACGTTCTTGTAGTATCCCCTTCTGAAAGCTGTTTTAATATTTCAGAGGTACCCTGTGCATCGTCACCCAAAAGACTTGCAACGGAAATATCTATACCAATATGGTCAGAAATATTACCCTCACTGTCTACCATATCCTTTGCAGAGCTGTTTCCTGTTGCCTGAGCTATATAAACAAGCATCTGTGCAGCAGTTGACTGAACACGAACTAACACAAGGGGTGTGAAAACCAATACTGCAATTACTGCAAGTGCAAGTAATGCAGAAACAAGCTTATATGTTACTTTCATAGTAAAAATCCTTTCAAGAAGCTTTTTTGATTATTTCCAGGAGGAGTTGAGCTGAACTGTTCTGTTGAATATTGGTGCTTCGGCAGTTGAATCCTTATCAACACAGAAATAACCGTTTCTCATAAACTGGAAGGAGTCGAGAGGCTTTGCATCTGCAAGGCACTCTTCAATAAGGCAATCCTTGAGTACAACAAGTGACTCCGGGTTAATTGCATTCACAAACTCATCGTCAGGAACACCTGCAGGGTCCTCAACGTTGAAAAGTCTGTCGTAAAGACGAACCTCTGCCTTAAATGCCTTTGGACCTGCCCAATGGATTGTACCCTTAACCTTTCTGCCGTCGGGAGCGTTACCACCCTTTGTAGCAGGGTCATAGGTACAATGGAGCACAGTTACGTTGCCCTCGTCATCTGTTTCATATGAATTACAGGTGATGAAGTATGCGCCCTTAAGACGAACCTCATTACCGGGGAAAAGACGGAAATATTTTTTAACAGGCTCTGCCATAAAGTCGTTTCTTTCTACGTAGATTTCTCTGCCGAAGGTAACCTTCTTTGTGCCCAGCTCCGGTCTTTCAGGGTGAACCTCAACTGTGATTTCCTCTGTCTGTCCCTCCGGGTAGTTATCAATAATAACCTTAATCGGGTCAAGCACAGCCATTGCTCTTGGTGCCTGTGCATTGAGTTCATCTCTCACACAAGCCTCAAGCAAACCGTAGTCA
>JAZSJL010000143.1:0-8872 GCA_045534355.1 Acutalibacteraceae bacterium | reverse complement strand
ACGGCTGTGCATACTACACAGGCGAAAAGGCTGCAGGTCTTGTTATTAAAAAAGTGAAGGAGGGCAAATAATATGGCAAATCTTAAAAAGCTTAAGGGCTTAAAGTTTATAAAAATGCTTCCAGACCGTCAGGCAAGATTTGAAAGCGCAAAGGCAGAGCTTCCAACCTTTTCAGATAATGCAACAGCATTAGCAAGGGCGCTCCACCCAAAGCGCCAGTATCTTAAAATAGCACAGGTTATTGAAAGAGGAGAGGACTGCAAGAGCTTTGTGCTTGTACCAAACGAAGCAAAGGGTACAACAGAGCTTGCATACTTCGGTGCAGGTAAATACCTTACAGTTTTTGAAGAAATTGAGGGTATGCCGGTTACAAGAGCTTACTCTATTTCATCCTCACCAAAGGATTCCCTTGAGGGAAAATACGTGCTTACAATAAAGCTTGTTGAGGGTGGTCTTGTTTCAAGATTTATTTTCGACAACTGGACACAGGGCAGAGAGGTAGAGGCTTCTGCTCCTGCAGGTAACTTTGAGTATCAGGAGCTTCGTGATGCAAAGAAGGTTATCTGTATTGCAGGTGGTAGTGGTATTACACCATTCCTCTCAATGGCAAATGCTGTTGCCGACGGTGACGAGGATTTCGAAATGACTCTGCTTTACGGTAGCAGAAGCTACGATAATATTCTTTTCCTTGAGGAATTAGCAGAGCTTGAAAAGAAGTGCGATAAAATCAAGGTCGTTCACGTGCTCAGCGCCGAGGATAAGGATATTGAGGGCACAGAAAAAGGCTTTATTACAGCAGAGCTTATAAAGAAATATGCTCCCGAAAATGAGGAATATTCCGTATTCCTTTGTGGCCCACAGCAGATGTATGAGTTTGTTGACAAGGAGCTTGAAAAATTAAATCTCCCCAAGAAATTTGTTCGCCACGAAATGTTTGGTGAATTCCACAACCCTGCTTCACAGGCTGACTACCCACAGGGTGTGCCTGAAACAGTTAAAATTACTGTTAAATGTCAGGATGAGGTATTCACAGTTGAGGGTAGCACAGGAGATTCTGTTGTGCAGATTCTTGAAAAGAGCAAAATTGCAGTACCCACAAGGTGCCGAAGTGGTGAGTGTGGCTTCTGCCATTCACATCTGTTAAAAGGAAAAATTTATGTGCCTGAAAAATTAGAGTACAGACGCCTTGCAGACTACAAATTCGATTGCTTCCACCCCTGCTGCTCCTTCCCTCTTACAGATTTGGAGATAGAAATCCCGGCAGCGAAATGAGAATTCGGAATTAGGAATGAGGAATTGAGGGTCTGCGACGCTATTTTAACTGCCAGTCGCCAGATGCCAGATGCCAGAGCTTCGCAAGAGTTTAAAGATTAGCGATAGCCTATCCCTTTTTCGAAAAAGGGGGGACCATTCCTCAATAAACCAAAAGCTAAAGGAGAGTGTATTCCGAGGAATATACTCTCCTTTTCTTTTTTGTATAATCGGAACGGTGGGTGGTACCCTTGCTGTTGTTATTATAGCTTTGCTACCTGTGTCATTGCATAGCCGTACCATTGGCCTATTTTGAGCATTGAATCACCGCAGTAATGGGCGCCGTCATACTCGCCGTTTTCGTTGCCTGTTTCGTATTTGGATTTACAGGTTGAGGTATCTACCCAAATTGAGTTTGCAAGAGCTGTTGAGGCTGAGCTTGTGTACAAACCTGCAGAGGTTTTGTTAATAATATTTTTATTTGTCTGCACAGGCACGTACCACAGAGAAGCCAACTGTGTTTTCTGTGTGTTTACTGTGTCTGAATATACCCAGCTGTTTACGGTTTGCATAGCATTTGCGTTTGGATTATAAAAATTTGCGCTGTTATATGCGGCAATACCACCGTCAACAAAGCCGATGTGGGCATCTGCATCTCTGCCATTGAAGGCTGTACGCACCTTGTTTACAAGCATTTTCTGCAAATCTCCGTATTGGTTTGCCCAACCCTCAACACAGGAGTCACTTTCACCCTGGTGCCACATAAATGCACGGATATTGATTTTTTCTGCACCGTGAAGCAGTGAAATTTCATCAAGGGCTGTATTTACGTAGGAAACCATATTATCTGCAAGGTAGCCACCAAGGTCTTTATAAACGTTTGCAGAGTTAATAGCGTTCTGGTAATTGGTGTCGTATATCCAGTTACCACCGAGGAAGGAGCCTGCGGCTGTGTATTTAACAATGTACCACAGCTCATTCTTTGTGCTTTCATTTGTTGCAAGGAAATATGAAAGACCAAGCTCGGGACCAAACCAAAGAGCATCCTGTCCACCAATACCGGGACGGAAGGCTTCAAAGCTGTTGTTTGAAAAACGTGTTTTCCAGTTGTTGGTTCCATCATCGCTGTTAATATTATTGTATTTGATTTTTACGTTTGAATAATCAATATCGGAAACAGTAGCAGCAACAGCATCGGTAAAGGGACTTGCGCCATAGGCGTTTGACTGCCCCGAAATGATAATTACGTTTGCTGTTTTATTTCTGTTAGCAATGGATTCAGTCATATCAATAAAAATAGGCGTAATTGTGTGCCTTGTGTAGCTTTCAAGAGCTAATTTGTCGTTGATGTCAAGCAAACCGTCTCTGTTAACGTCGCAAGCATATTTCTGCCAGGTTGTGAGAGTGCTTTGGTTAATAAGACCTTTTTTTATTGAAGCAATATCTGCCTCTGTGAAGGAAACCCGGTCGAAGTCGAAATCGCCTGTACCGAAAATCTGTATTCCGTCACGCAGGTCATTTAAAAGCAGAGCCATAATGTGGCAGTCAAGGGCATCTACGTAGCCGTCTCCGTCAAGGTCGGCACGAAGAAGCTCTCTGAAGGTTTGTGGCTGATCATCAATAAGTGAAATATTTACAAGTCGCTGGTAGTCGTAAATATCAACGTCCTCATCATTCTCTACGTCACCAACACAGGCAATAGAGTACCTGTCGGCTTGGGCAATCATATTTACAGCATATTCACCTGTTAAATCTATGAATGGAGCAGAGTACTTTGAGTTGCTCTGCTGACCCCATACCCGGTCGGTGTTGTTTTTCTGGAGAAGGTAAGCAACCTCGCCTGAATAGAACTCATCTATCGCTTTTCCCTCTGTGCAGGGAGCAATATCCGAAGCGTTGCCGTTGGTAGTGGTGCCCACGCCGTTCTGCATTGTGCCTGAAGCATTAACAGCGCTGTTCTGCAAGTAATAGCAGCCGTTGAGAGAGCCTGTGTTGCTACCACATATTGCACCAACGCTTGTGTCTGCATATACGAAGGCTGTGCTGTAGTTTGTCTGAATATTACCACTGTTTGCCCCTGTAATACCACCTGCATAGGTGTTTGCAAGAACAACGCTGTTTGTGGTGTATGCACTAAGGAGCAAGCCCTCATTTTTACCACTCACGGCACCTGCGTACGAATTTGCAGAGATATATGAGTCAGTAATACCCAACAAACCGACCATGGCATTGCTTGAGGTGTAGCCGAAAAGACCTGCACCTGTTACAGTCGAATCGTTGAAATAAAGACCACTGATTGTGTGACCCTGACCATTGAAAATACCACCATATGGCATAAGCTGAGTGCCTATAGGGAACCAATCATTTACAATGTTTTCAGTAACGAGAGAGCCACTCTCATCGAATATGTTGCTGTTGAGCACAATGTCGGCTGTAAGCACAGCGTTTGCTGTGGTGTTGCCGGAATTTACAATATCCCTGAAGGAGAGAAGCTGACCTGCGTTTGAAATTTCATATACAGGGTCTACTGTGCCGTCAAGGTTAATATCGTATTTGTCTGTAGTAAGCGTAGCCTTCTGGTATCTGTCGCACATATCGCAGAAGCCGTTTGTGTATAAGCCGTTGCAGATATCCTCATCTGTTTGTGCAAGAGCTTTGAAGGTGTTTCTGATTGTATCCGTATTACCTGTTGTGATGTAGTAGCAGTAGGAAATCGGATTATAGCTTCTGAAATAGAAGGAATCCCACACACCGATATATGAGGTTGCATCACTTTTTGAGGTAGGTGTAGATATATCTTTTATGGTTTCACGCTGGTAAACACCCGGGTTAAAGTCTGTACGACCCGGGGTATAGATACCTATACCGTAGCCACCTTCTTTATCGTCTATGAAAGCACCCCAGTTTTCGTTACAAAGGTAGCGCTGTTTTGCTGCGTATTCAGGGTCACCCCAGAACTGCAAGTCTGTAACCGTGGTTAATTGGTTGCTGTCGCTCCAGGCTTCGCCACCTGTGTAATAAACAAAGTTCCTTAAAGGCTCCACACAGTAGAAGGCAGGGAATTCCTGATTTGTTGTGATTGAAGGATAGCCTGAGTAGTCAACAAACCTACAGGTTGCTCTCATAAGTCCGTTTTCCAGAGTGTACCAAGCCTCCATATATGAAGGTGTAATATATTCAGCCTCTTTTGCCCAGTCGAGAGGACGGCACTTAATGTAGATTTCGTTTTCCGTAACCTTCAAATCAACAATTTTACTTGCTTCGTTGAACAGGTTACCACCCTGAACAGGGTTATATGGCCAGGAAACGGTCTGGTAGTTACCCGGTACATATGAGGAGTCGCCTGTGCCGTAGTAGGATTGCTGAACAAGACGTCCTGTATCGTGGTCGTTAATCAGGTTTACGTTTCCTTGTGTGGTGTACTCATTCTTTGTGTCGCAACCTGCTTTATAGGTGCCGGAGTAATCATCATAAAAGCCAACGCCTACAGGCTCGGAGCTGTTCTGGTTGCTTTTGGCTTCAACAACGTTGTTCTTCAAATCTTCAAGGTATGTAAGTGCACCACCCCATGCAAGGTTTATACCGATTTTGTAATCGGCGCTTGAAAGGTACACCATATTATCAGGAATAGTATCCTTTGAGGTGTTCAGGGAGAACAATGTGAAATCCATATGCTTCTTGTTAAGGGGCAAAAATTGGATTTTTGAAATTGTTGTCTGAGTTGTACCTGCAAGATAGTT
Organism: Acutalibacteraceae bacterium; assembly: GCA_045534355.1. Classification (GTDB taxonomy): domain Bacteria; phylum Bacillota; class Clostridia; order Oscillospirales; family Acutalibacteraceae; genus DTU089. The sequence goes on along the minus strand of JAZSJL010000143.1, from coordinate 3,881 downwards.
GTCTATATATCCACTAAAGCTACCACTGTTGGAGGGCTCAAGGAAGAATTCCTCAACAGTACCGTTTGAAAAGGTCATTAAGCCCTTTACGTATGCATCGGAGGAATAGGTAAGCTCATATTTATTGAAGGCAGAGAGTGTCTTGTTAAGAGTATACGTATAGTTTGCAAGCTCAACAGCAGCTGTAGTGTTATTGAGAACTATGCTGTTGTCGTTAAATCGTTTAACATTGACCTCAAACGTAGCGCTGCTGCTGCCATAGGTTACTGTAACAGTTTGTGTACCTGTTTCGTTGAGTATCTGTGGAGAGCAGGAGAAGCCCTCATCTATATTTTCTTTAGTTCCGTCAGGGAAGGTAACAGAAACGACAAGACCCGTGGTGTTAAGTCTTTCCCCAAGGCAGTATTCTGTTTTGATAGGTGTTGAAACAATTTTTAAATCACCAACCAGGATAGGGTCCCACTTGGCGTGGAGAGCGTAGCTTGTGGCAGATATAGGTGTGTCTGCAGTTATTCTTTCACCGGTACCGTTTATGCCTGTGTACCATCCTGCAAAAACAAGACCCTCACGCTTTGGCTGAGGCAGTTCTCCATAAACGGAACCCTGCGAATACGTGAAAAGCTTACGAAGAGTGTTACCCTTTGTATATTCATAGGTCTCTGTTGTGCAAAGTCTGATATTTGAAACTGTTGCATATGAGTTTGCAGAGTTGTTGTCAAAACGGAGCTGTATGAATTCAGCATCCTCGGGAGTTGTGAACACCCATTCGTTTAAGTTATAGTTAATAGCAAAACGTCTTAAATAGGTGGTATAGTTTCCTGTTCCGTTGAAGAAGAATACAAAGGATTCAAAGTTTGTAACAGTACCTACAACGTCCCACGAAAGAGTGTAAGATGTATTGGGCTCAATATCCATATAGTAGTAGCCTGTGAGGGTACCCATGGAGTGTGAGGTGTAGGTTTCAGCACCATCGGTTGGTGAGGTGTTTGTAAGTGTAAAGCTACCGGCGTCAATGTCCTTGGTAAGCGTACCGGGTGTGCCGGGGGTGACAATACCTGAATTTGCATTGTTTGCCCACTGCTCAAAAACGAAAAGATTATCAAACGTAAGCTCATACGTTGCACCTGCGCAAAGACCTGCAGGGTTTAAAATGGTCAATGAAACCATAATAGCGCAAATAAGAACGCTCAGAATTCTCCTCATAGCTTTTTTCATATAAAATTCTCCTGTTTATATATCGCTAAAAATTCATAGATTAATATTATAGTATAAAAGACATAAAAAAACAAGGATAAAAAAGAGGCTGCCGGAGCTTCGCAAGGAAATTCGGAATTAGGAATGCGGAATTAGGAATTGAGGGTCTGCGACGCTATTTTAGATGCCAGTCGCCAGATGCCAGATGCCAGAGCTTCGCAAGAGTTAAAGTGATGCGAAGCTTATCCCTTTTTCGAAAAAGGGGGGACCATTCTCTGACAAAACTGTTGTATTAACAAACCATTCCACGGGTAATATACTTATTGTTTTTGTAATGTTCGGACGGAATGGTGGGATATTCTTATAATGAAAATAGTAAATGTAAAGCTGTTAGCAGACAGCAGATGCCAGTCGCCAGATGCCAGAGCTTCGCTATAACTTAGATAGAAGGATAGTTTAAAGATTTGCGAGCCCTAATATGGAGCTAAGGTTAGTAAAAATTTTTAGCTTTGTGAGGCTGCCGGAGCAAAAACTAAAAAATTTTTTCAAAAGTGCTTGACATACATTTTCTTTTATGCTATAGTATTCAAGCGTTGAGGCGCTGGTGTAGCTCAGTTGGTAGAGCAGCTGATTTGTAATCAGCAGGTCGGGGGTTCGAGTCCGTCCACCAGCTCCACTTTTTTTAAGTTAATAATATGGGAGTGTTCCCGAGCGGCCAAAGGGGGCAGACTGTAAATCTGTTGTCAACGACTTCGGTGGTTCGAATCCACCCGCTCCCACCAAAGTCAAATTATCCGAACCTTGTCATCAATGGTGACACGTTCGGGTTTTTGATTTTTATACAACTAACTACCTGAGAGGATAATAATTTATCCTCTCAGTTTATTATTTTAAATCATCCTTTGTGAGCTTTATAATAACATATAACACAACTCCTTGCGGATATACAACGGTAGAACCATTGATAATGTGCCTGACGACAACGGAGTTGCACGTATGACAAGCGAGTTTAATTTGTAGGAAAAACGGTGTAATATCAACCAGCAAGGATAGTAACAATCCAAACAATACCTTTTATTTTTTCACCTACCTATGTATAATTAAATCAGCAAAAAACTTAATGCAAGAATGTAGAAAGGAAAGATATGAAAATGAAAAACAGCATAGGTGAAAGAATTGCCTACCATAGAAAAATGAATGCAATGACACAGGAGGAGCTTGCCGGGAAGTTGAATGTTTCTACTCAAGCCGTTTCGAAATGGGAACAAAAAATTTCTTCGCCTGATATTACGCTTTTGCCGGAAATTGCAAGTGTTTTTTCTATTAGTATCGATGAATTGTTCGGAAAGAAAGTTGATAGGGAACCTGTGTTTAATTTAGTTGATAATGTTCCGTGGGACGATGACAGAAAAATACGAATTGCAGTTTATCATGGCAAAAAACTTATGCAACAATCAACACATCAACTTCAAAAAGGAACAAATAAAATAAATGTTCATTTTGACTATGGTGAAGTTTACAAAATACAGGGTGTTTGTAATTTGAATCTATAAAATTTGTTAGTAACAATTGAATCAAAAATCCTCGTACAATAGTGCGGGGGTTTTTACTTTTTCACTATTCATTAAAGAGAACGGATTTTCAATGAATAATGAATAATTGATTTTGAATCGTTTTGCTGTTATAATCAAAATAAGTGGAACTCAAAAATCACCGCAAAGGAGAACGCAAAATGAGCGAAAACAGTTGTTATACATATTTCGCAATTAAAGGGATTTTTAATCCTGATGTCATTACTGAAAGGTTAGGTTTGACACCTTGCAAAGCCTGGAAATCGGGAGATAAACGCGGTAACGGTACTGAGTATGATTTTTCGTATTGGGAGTTTGGGTTTTGTGATGAATATGATATTGAAACAGAAAACCAGATGCACAAAACTCTTGCCCCGTTATTAAATAAAATTGAAATTCTAAAAGAAATACGAAAAGAATATGATGTAGTTTTTGTATTAGAAATTGTTCCGACTGTATATTCAGAGAATGCTACCCCGTGCCTTGCTCCGTCAATGGAAGTAATTGACTTTTGCCACGAAACACGGACAGAGATAGACATTGATTTGTATGTGGGAGAAAAAGAGTGAGAAGTGTGTTTATTGTTTTCAATTTACTTTCTCTCCATTTTATGCTATAATCAATTCAAAAAAATTCTCGAAATACGGGTGTTGATATGGCAAAAAAATATAGAGTAGTTTCACCAGGATTAAATAAAGTAATGTTTTTTGTACAATGTTTATTTTTTGGTGGTATCGGTATGCTCTTTTTAGTGAGTTTAATTTACTTTATGCTTGATGACCCTCCACCAGCAGAAACACTTGTTTATGAAAATTGTACATTTGTAAAATATGAATTTGAACAGAAAAAAGGTGCAAGAGGAAGCGTCTATAATCATTACTACATATATGTTGAAGAATACAAAGAACCATTGGAAATAGATGAGATGGTTTTTCAGTCAATAAAAGAGAGTGAGTTGTTATCTTTAAGAAGTGGTGATAAAATCACAGTAAGTATATCGGATAAAGCTTATTTGTATTCATTATTTTATGGTGATGATTATATATGGTCTTACGAAGACTATCTCATAGTTCACAAAGATGATGATAAAGTAGATTTTATTGTTGCATCAATGCT